>NZ_JBEYTW010000009.1:0-165996 GCF_040643275.1 Spirillospora sp. NPDC047418 | reverse complement strand
GACCGCGACCCGTGCGGGGTGCCGTTCGGGGTGATGTGGCGGGCGCCCCCGCCGGGGTGGTGCCCGGTCTCCGCGGGCCCGGCCCGGCGCCGGGCCGGGCCCGCGGATCAGCCCTGCCGCTCGGCCGACAGCCGCTGCCCGATCGTCTGGTGCAGCCGCTGGAGCCCGGACGTGCCGACCAGCCCGATCTGGCCTTCGAGGTCGCGCAGGAGGACGTCCTCGTTCATCACGGCCTCCGACGACTGCATCATGACGGTGCCCTGGCCGGTGAAGTCGAACTGGTGCTCCTCGCCGGAATGCCCGCCGATGCCGAACGCCATGCGGGCGGCGCCGAACGCCCCGCGCATGTAGGAGTGGTCGTAGTGGTGGCAGGGCGAGGGGCAGTCGGCCCAGCCGAGCAGCGCCTGCGGGTCGACCCGGATCGGCGGCTCGACGAAGTGGACGGGCCCGTTGGAGGCCGCCACGAACCGGCCCGTGCCGATCAGCGTCAGGAACCCGGGGATGATCGACTGCTTCAGCTCCAGGCCCGGCTCGAACGCCAGCAGGTTCCCGGCCCGGACGGTGAGGTTCCCGTTCTCCAGGTCGAAGGAGTTGACGTCGAACCCGCGGTCGGCGAGGACGAGCTTGCCCTGCCCCTGCGCGACGATCCAGTCCTGCGCGTACAGCGGGGAGTTGAACGTGTGCGCGACGAGGGAGTCCAGCGGCCCCGCCGACAGCGCCTCGAACCTGATCTGCCCGTAGTAGGCGATCATCTTGCCCTTCTGCGCGAACCACTGCCCGTTGAGGTCGACGCTGAAGGCGTAGGGGTTGACGTTGTCGTTGGACGGGAGCGTGTGCGGGTTCCAGGTCCGCGTGCCGAACGTGCTCACGGGTCAGATCTTCCTCTCACTGGCCTGGACGTAGACGACGCCGGAGCCGCTCAGCTCCAGCTGGAAGCCCTCGCCGGAGCCGCGTCCGATGATGTCGCGCAGCCCGACCGCCGTGGTCAGCTTGTTCTGCACCTGGCCGCGGTGGGCCACGTACGCCTGCGGGTCGACGTGGACGGGGCGCTGCGGGGTGATCGGCAGCTCCATCACGCCGCCGTGCGACAGCAGCGCGCACGAGCCGTGCCCGGTGAGCGTCGTGGTGAACAGGCCCTGCCCGGTGACCGCGCCGCGGACGATGCCGCGCACGCCGCCCTGCTCGCCCATGAACATCGTCCCGACCTGGAGCGTCGTGTCGTGGACGAGGAGCCGGTCGGCCTCGGCGTACAGGGTGTCGGCGCCGTTCAGGTCGAGGACGGCGACCTCCAGGCCGCCGTGCCCGAACAGCACGCCGCCCTGGCCGGTGACGTGCATCATCGCGCTGCGCTCGCCGGCGACGGCGCGCCCGAGCGCGCCGCCGATGCCCTGCCCGGCGGTGGCGGTCGGCGCGAACGACACGGACCCGGTGTAGCCGAGCATCGCGCCGCGCTTGCTGTAGACCTCCTGCCCCGGCCCGATCGGCACCTGGAGCATCTTGGAGTTGATCGACTGGTATCCGGGCATCAGATCTCCAAGATTCCGCCGCGTTCGGCCGGCTGGACGTACACCAGCCCGTGCCCCTGGTACCGGAACTGCACGCTCTCCCCCGATCCCTGGCCGATCACCGTCCGCCAGTTGACGTCGGTGACCACGTCCTGCTGGAGCTGCCCGTGATGGCACACGTACGCGTGGGGGTCGACGCACAGCGGTGTCTGCGGCGTCACCTCCAGCGCGATGGCCGGCCCCTCGGACAGGACCGCGACCGTGCCGTGCCCGTCCACCTTCGTGGTGGCGAGGCCCTGGCCGGTGCCCATGCCCCGCAGCCCGACGAACTGGACGCCGGTCTGCAGGTTCCCGTCGAGGGCCAGCAGGCTCTCCGACTCCACGAACAGGGTGTCGCCGGTGAGCTGGACGAGCGTGACCTCCGTCGCCTCGCTCGCCAGGTACACCGTGCCCTGCCCGGTGATCTCCATGAGGGTCATGCCCTCGCCGGCGATCCGCCGTTTGAGGGCGCCCCGCAGTCCCTCCCCGCCCGTCATGCCCTGCCGCTTGAACGCCATCTGGCCCTCGTAGGCGACCATGGAGCCGTTCAGCGCCCTGATGGTCTCGCCGGCGAGGTCGACGGCGAGCATCTTCGACCCGTTCATTCGAAATTGCGCCACGAAGCGAGAAGATACAGCCCGGCGCGTTGCCGGTCCCGCTCACGCGCACATCGGGAAGGATGAGCACCATGTGGATCGCTCCCGAACGCCGCAGTCTCAGCCGGTGGGCCGTGCCAGGGCTCGTCCTGGCCGCCGGTGTGGTGGTCGGGGCCGTGCTGGCCGCCGACGGGCGGTCCGGGACGGCCCTCGTAGCGCTGGGCGCGCTCGCCGGGTACGCCCTGTACCTGGGCTACCGGCGCAACGAGCCGGCGCTGCCGATCAGCGACGGGTTCGGGTCGGGCACCCGGGCCCGCGCCCATCTGCGCGCCGCCGCGACCACCGGCGACGTGCTGACGGTCGCGGTGGTCGGCGCCCTCGTCGTCCAGGCGCTGCGCGGCTCCGACATCACCGCCTTCGCCTGGCTCGCGGCGGTCGCCGGCGTCACCTACCTGCTCGCCGCCCTGGCCGGCACCCGCAGCCTCTGAACCTCCGCCGCCGGGGCATGGCGGGCTGAGCGCGCCGCTGCGCGATCAGGCCGGATCCGGCGGCCCCTCGGCGGGATCGTGCCGGGAAAGTCCGGTGGCGGCCGTTTCCTGGGCGAGGATGGCCGCCTGCACGCGGCCGGCCAGCCCCAGCTTGCCGAGGATGCGGCTGACGTGCGTCTTGGTCGTCGTCTCCGCCATGTCGAGGCGGGCCGCGATCTGCCCGTTCGACAGGCCCTCGCCCAGGCACGCGAACACCTCGCGCTCGCGCGGCGTCAGCTCCGCCAGGCCGGGCGCCTCCGGTTGGGCCGCGGGCCGGGCCGCGAAGGCGCCGATCAGCCGCCGGGTCACCCGCGGGGCGATGATGCCGTCGCCGGCCGCGACCGTCCGGACGGCCTCCACGAGCCGGTCGGCGTCCACGTCCTTCAGCAGGAAGCCGGCGGCGCCCGCGCGGAGCGCGCCGAAGACGTACTCGTCCATGTCGAACGTGGTCAGCACCAGGACGTCGGTGAACCCGGCGATCTCCCGGGTCGCGCTGATCCCGTCCAGGCGGGGCATGCGGACGTCCATGAGCACCACGTCCGGGCGCAGCTCCCGGGCCAGCTCCACCGCGCGCAGCCCGTCCTCGGCCTCGCCGACGACCCGCACGTCCGGCGCGCCGCGCAGGATCAGCACCAGACCGGCCCGCACCGCCGCCTGGTCGTCGGCGACCAGCACCTCGATCATGGCGTCCCCTCCAGCTCCACCGGCAGCTCGGCGTGCACCCGCCACCGCCCGCCGTCCGGGCCCGCGTCGAACTCCCCGGCCAGCATCACCGCGCGCTCGCGCATCCCGACCAGGCCGCTGCCGCTGCCCGGCAGCCGGGAGCCGTCCCGGCCGAGCGGGCTGGACACGTCGATCACGAGCCGCCGGCCGTACTCGACCCGGACCCGCGCGCGGCCGGGCCCGGCGTGCTTGAGCGCGTTGGTCAGCGACTCCTGGACGATCCGGTACGCGGCCAGCTCGACCGCCGCGGGCAGCTCCGCCGGCTCCCCCGTGACCTCCAGGCACGCCGACAGATCCGGCCGCGCGGTGTGCCGGACGAGCCGGTCCAGCTCGGCGATCCGCGGCCGGGCGGCGGGGTCGGCGTCGCCGCCGTCCCGCAGCAGCCCGATCATCCGGCGCATCTCGGCGAGGCCCTGCACGCTGTTCTCCCGGATGACCCGCATGGACTGCTCGATCTCGGCCCGGTCGAGGTCGGGGACGCGCAGCACCGCCGAGGAGTGCAGCGCCACCGCGCTCAGATGGTTGGCGATCACGTCGTGCAGCTCGCGGGCCATCCGGGCCCGCTCGGCGGTCACCGCGGCGCGCCGGTCCAGCTCGGCCAGCCGCGCCACCTGCTCGGCCCGCTCGCGCTCGGCCTCGGCCCGCCGCCGCTCCGCCTCCGCCCGGTACCGGTGCTCGCGCACCGCCATCGCGGTCAGCACCGGCGACACCCACACCAGCCCGGCGACCGCGCCCGCCACCACGCCGACCGCGACGACGCGCAGCGCGATCCAGACGCCGGCCGCGACCGCCAGCGACGCGAACACCGTCGACCCGAGCAGCCACTCCGCCGTCCGCCGCCGCCCGTACAGGCTCGCCGCGTACAGCGCGTCCCCGTAGATCATCGCGGTGGCGATGCTCGGCCCGAACGCCACGTCGGCGAAGTTGAAGGGGGTGGCCAGCGCCAGCCCGGTCAGCGGCGCCGTCCGCCGCAGCAGCATCGCCGCGCACAGCCCGAGCAGCGGGACGAGGCGCACCCACCGCGAGGGGTCCCAGCCCGGCGTCCACGTCGAGTAGCCGTGCGCCGCGAGCATCAGCAGCCCGCCGGCGAGGGCGGCCGCCACGATCAGCGCGTCCTGGCGCGTGGTCAGCCGTCGGATCTGGTGCACGGATACATCTCAGCATCCCGGCCGCCATGCCTCGTCCGCCCGGGTGAGGAGCGCGCGTACATCCTTCGGACGACCCGGGAACCTCACCGCGGACGACGATCCGGCGCCGTCCCGCCGCCAGGATGGAGACCGTGCTCATCGCCGTCATCGCCGGATGCGAGATCGGGTTCTGGATCGTCCTCGCCGCCGGCCTCCTCGCCCGCTACCCGCTGCGGCTGCGCCGCACCGGCGCGGCGCTGCTGCTCTGCGTCCCGCTGCTGGACCTGGTCCTGCTGGCCGCCACCGCGATCGACCTGCGGGGCGGGGCGACGGCCGGGACCGGCCACGGCCTCGCCGCCGCCTACCTCGGCTACTCGGTCGCGTTCGGGCACAGCATGGTCCGCTGGGCGGACGAGCGCTTCGCGCACCGCTTCGCCGGCGGCCCGCCGCCGCGCGGGAAACCGGAGTACGGCGGTGCCCGCACCCGCTACGAGTGGCGCGAGTTCGGCAAGGCGGCCCTCGCGACCGCCGTCGCCTGCGCCCTCCTCCTCGCCATGATCGTCCTCGTGGACGACCCGGACCGCACGCGGGCCCTCACCGCCTGGCTGGGCCGCCTCGGCACCGTCCTCGCGGTCTGGTCCCTCTGGCCGATCACCCACACCCTGTGGCCCGCCAAGCCGAAGGACCGCGCGGACCCCGCACCGCGGGAGTGACGACCGGGAGAGGGCGGTGGCCCGGGGGACGCGTGAAGGCCGCGCCCCCGGCCTGGGGCGCGGCCTTCACGCGAGGTGGTTCAGACGTTGAAGCCGAGGGCGCGGAGCTGGTCCCGGCCGTCGTCGGTGATCTTGTCGGGGCCCCACGGCGGGAGCCACACCCAGTTGATCTTGACGTCCTTGACGAGGCCCTCCAGCGCGCTGTGGGCCTGGTCCTCGATCACGTCGGTGAGCGGGCAGGCGGCGCTGGTGAGCGTCATGTCGATCGTGGCCACCTCTTCGTCGAGGTTGATGCCGTAGATCAGGCCGAGGTCGACGACGTTGATGCCGAGTTCGGGGTCGACGACGTCCTTCAGCGCCTCCAGGACCTCATCCTCCTGAGGGGCCGTGCCGGTCGCGGGCGTATCGGTCATGATGCCTCTCCGAGTGCGCGTGCGGTCGCGTCCTTCCACGCCATCCAGGCGAGGAGGGCGCATTTGATCCTGGCGGGGTACTTGGAGACCCCGGCGAAGGCGATGGCGTCCTCCAGGACGTCCTCGTCGGGCTCGACGTCCTGGCCGCGGGACTGCATCAGGGCCAGGAACTCCTCGCCGACGGCCATCGCCTCCTTCACTGACTTCCCGATGATCAGGTCGGACATCACCGAGGCGCTGGCCTGGCTGATCGAGCAGCCCATGGCGTCGTAGGACACGTCGGCGACCGTGGCGTCCTGGCCGCCGCCGTCCAGATGGACGCGCAGCGTCACCTCGTCACCGCAGGTCGGGTTGACGTGGTGCGCCTCACCCTCGAACGGCTCCCGCAACCCCTTGTGGTGGGGGTTGCGGTAGTGGTCCAGGATGACCTCCTGGTACATCGCCTCCAGCTGCATGTCGTCCCTTCCAAGCCTTTTTCGCTACAACCGGCCCGCGCGTCAGCGTGTTCCGAAGAACTTCTGCGCATGCCGTACCCCGTCGGCGAGCGCGTCCACATCGGCGAGGGTGTTGTAAAGGTAGAACGTCGCCCGGGTCGTCGCCGGAATGCCGAAGCGCCGGCAGATCGGCCACGCGCAGTGGTGGCCGACGCGGACCTCGACGCCCTGGTCGTCCAGGACCTGGCCGACGTCGTGGGGGTGGATGTCCTCCACGGTGAACGACACCGCGCCGCCGCGCGCCTCGGTCGTGCCGGGGCCGATGATGCGGACGCCGGGGATCTCGCCGAGCCGCTCGAGGGAGTAGCCGACGAGGGCCTCCTCGTGGGCGTGGACGCGGTCCATGCCGAGGTCGGCGAGGTAGTCGCAGGCGACGCCGAGGCCGATGGCCTGCGCGGTCATCGGGACGCCGGCCTCGAACCGCTGCGGCGGCGGCATGAACGTGGTCTGCTCCATGTGGACGACCTCGATCATGGACCCGCCGGTGATGAACGGCGGCATCGCCTCGAGGAGGTCGCCGCGGCCCCACAGGACGCCGATACCGGTCGGGCCCAGCATCTTGTGGCCGGAGAACGCCAGGAAGTCGGCCCCCAGCTCGGTGACGTCGACCGGCTGGTGCGGGACGGACTGCGCGGCGTCCAGCAGGACGAGCGCGCCGACGGCGTGGGCGCGCTCGATGATCCGCTCCACCGGCGGAACGGTGCCGAGCACGTTCGACTGGTGCGTCAGCGCGACGATCTTGGTGCGCTCGGTGACCAGGTCGTCGAGGTCGTCCAGGTCGAGGCGGCCCTCGTCGGTGATGCCGAACCAGCGCAGCGTCGCCCCGGTGCGCCGGCACAGCTGCTGCCACGGGACGAGGTTGGCGTGGTGCTCCATCTCCGACACCACGACCTCGTCGCCGGGGCCGACCGCGAACCGCTCGGCCTCCGGGCCGGCGGTCGCGGCGTTGCTCATCGCGTACGCGACGAGGTTGATGCCCTCGGTGGCGTTCTTGGTGAACACGATCTCGGCGGGCGACGCGCCGATGAACCGGGCGATGGACGCGCGGGCGTTCTCGTACGCCTCCGTGGCCTCCTCGGCGAGCAGGTGCGCGCCGCGGTGCGGGGCCGCGTTGTGCCGCTCGTAGAACTCCCGCTCCGCGTCCAGCACGCGGACGGGCTTCTGCGATGTCGCCCCCGAGTCGAGGTACACCAGAGGACGCCCGCCGCGGACCGTCCGGCCCAGCAGCGGGAAGTCCTTCTTCAGCTCCTCGGGCAGCATGGTCATAGGGTCGCGCCCGCCTTCGCGTACTTCTCGTAGCCCTCGTTCTCCAGCTCGTCGGCCAGCTCGGGGCCGCCCGCGGCGACGACGCGGCCGGCCGCGAACACGTGCACGAAGTCGGGCTTCACGTACCGCAGTATGCGGGTGTAGTGCGTGATGAGCAGGACGCCGGTGTCGCCGCCAGAGAAGCGGTTCACGCCCTCGGAGACGACCTTGAGGGCGTCGACGTCGAGGCCGGAGTCGGTCTCGTCGAGGATCGCGAACTTCGGCTTGAGCAGCTCCAGCTGGAGGATCTCGTGCCGCTTCTTCTCACCGCCGGAGAAGCCCTCGTTCAGGCTGCGCTGCGCGAACGCCGGGTCGATGGACAGGTTGTCCATCGCCGCCTTCATCTCCTTGGAGAACTCGCGGAGCTTCGGGGCCTCGCCGCGGACGGCGGTCACCGCCGAGCGCAGGAAGTTCGAGACGGACACGCCCGGCACCTCGACCGGGTACTGCATCGCCAGGAACAGCCCGGCGCGGGCGCGCTCGTCGACCGACATCGCGAGGACGTCCTCGCCGTCCAGCGTGACCGTGCCGGACGTCACCGTGTACTTGGGGTGCCCGGCGACCGCGTAGGCCAGGGTGGACTTGCCGGAGCCGTTCGGCCCCATGATCGCGTGGGTCTCGCCGGCCGTCACGGTCAGGTCGACCCCGCGCAGGATCTCCTTCGCCCCGTCGGAGCCGTCGCCGACGGAGACGTGGAGGTCGCGGATCTCTAGCGTGGCCATAGTGCGTGTGGTTCCTTCGTCGTCGGGTCAGTCGTCGCCGAGCGAGACGAAGACGTCCCCGCTCTCGACCTTGACCTTGTAGGTGGCGACCGGCTGCGTGGCCGGCGGGTTGGTGGGCTTGCCGCTGCGCAGGTCGAAGCACGACCCGTGCAGCCAGCACTCGATGGTGCCGTTGTAGATCTCGCCCTCCGACAGCGAGACCTCGGCGTGCGAGCAGATGTCGTTCAGGGCGTACACCTCGTCGCCGCTGCGCGCGATGACGACGGGCGTGTCGTCGACCTCGACGCCGAGGGCCCCGTCGGCGGGGACCTCGTCCAGCGCGCACACCTTCACGTACGTCATCGAGCGGCTCCCTGGTCCAGCTCTTCCTCGATGGCCTCGCGCACCTTGTCGCGGACCTCGGCGACCTCGATGCGCTCGACCAGCTGGCCGAGGAAGCCCCGGACGACCATGCGGCGGGCGTCGTCGAAGGTGATGCCGCGGGCCCGCAGGTAGAACAGGTGCTCGTCGTCCAGGCGCCCCGACGCGGAGGCGTGCCCCGCGCCGGTGACCTCGCCGGTGAGGATCTCCAGGTTCGGCACCGAGTCGACCCGCGTCCCGTCGGTGAGGACGAGGTTGCGGTTCAGCTCGTAGGTGTCGGTGCCCTCCGCCTCCGCGCGGATGATCACGTCGCCGATCCACACGGCGTGCGCGTCCTGGTCCTGCAGGGCGCCACGGTAGTCGACGCGGCTGCGGCAGTGCGGGACGGTGTGGTCGACGAGGAGGCGGTGCTCCAGGTGCTGGCCGCCGTCGACGAAGTACACCCCGTACAGCTCGGCGTCGCCGCCCGGCGCCGCGTAGGCGATGGACGGCGAGATCCGCACGACGTCGCCGCCGAGCGAGATGTTGTGCGAGACGAACCGGGCGTCGCGGCCGAGCCGGGCGTGCTGGTGAGCGACGTGGACGGCGTCGTCCGCCCAGTCCTGCAGGCTGATCACCGACAGCCGGGCGCCGTCGCCGACGACGAACTCGATGTTCTCGGCGTAGGTCGCCGAGCCGCGGTGGGTGAGTACCACCGTGGCCTCGGCGAGCGGCTCCACCACGACGGTGGTGTGGCCGTAGGCGGCGGCCGAGGCGTCCTCGCCGCGCCGCCGCAGGACGGTCGGCGCCGAGGCGACGGCCTCCTTCGGGACGGTCACGACGGTGGCGTCGGCGAAGGAGTTCCACGCCTGGGCGCTGACCCGGTCGGCGGGCACGTACGCCTTGCCGAGGCGCGGGTCGTCGCGCCCGACGGTCTCGACGGTGACCTCGGGGGCCGCCTCGACCTCCAGCAGGACCTTGCCGCCCTCCTGCGCGGTGCCCTGGTGCAGGCCGCGGAGGCGGCGCAGCGGGGTGAACCGCCACTCCTCCTCGCGGCCCGTCGGGACCTCGAAGTCGGCGACGTCGTAGGACGCCTTCTCGTGCAGCGTCGAGAGAGGCTTGGTGTCGAGCCCCATCAGCCGACGGCTCCTTCCATCTGCAGCTCGATGAGCCGGTTCAGCTCAAGGGCGTACTCCATCGGCAGCTCCCGCGCGATGGGCTCGACGAACCCGCGCACGATCATCGCCATCGCCTCGTCCTCGGTGAGGCCGCGGCTCATCAGGTAGAACAGCTGCTGCTCCGACACCTTGGAGACGGTGGCCTCGTGGCCCATCTCCACGTCGTCCTCGCGGACGTCGACGTAGGGGTAGGTGTCGGACCGGCTGATCTGGTCGACCAGCAGCGCGTCGCACTTGACCGTGGACTTGCTGTGCGCGGCGCCCTCCTGGATCTGCACGAGCCCGCGGTAGGAGGTGCGGCCGCCGCCGCGCGCCACCGACTTGGAGATGATCGTGCTGGAGGTGTTGGGCGCGGCGTGCACCATCTTGGCGCCGGCGTCCTGGTGCTGGTCCTCGCCGGCGAAGGCGATCGACAGGGTCTCGCCCTTGGCGTGCTCGCCGAGCAGGTAGACCGCCGGGTACTTCATGGTGACCTTGGAGCCGATGTTGCCGTCGACCCACTCCATGGTGGCGCCCTCGTAGGCGACGGCGCGCTTGGTCACCAGGTTGTAGACGTTGTTCGACCAGTTCTGGATGGTCGTGTAGCGGACGCGGGCGTCCTTCTTGACGATGATCTCCACGACCGCCGAGTGCAGCGAGTCCGACTTGTAGATCGGCGCGGTACAGCCCTCGACGTAGTGGACGTAGGAGCCCTCGTCGGCGATGATCAGCGTCCGCTCGAACTGGCCCATGTTCTCGGTGTTGATCCGGAAGTAGGCCTGGAGCGGGATCTCCACGTGCACGCCCGGCGGGACGTAGACGAACGAGCCGCCCGACCACACGGTGGTGTTGAGCGCGGCGAACTTGTTGTCGCCGACCGGGATCACCGAGCCGAAGTACTCCTGGAAGATCTCCGGGTGCTCGCGCAGGCCGGTGTCGGTGTCGACGAAGATGACGCCCTTCTCCTCAAGGTCCTCACGGATCTTGTGGTAGACGACCTCCGACTCGTACTGCGCGGCGACGCCGGCGATGAGGCGCTGCTTCTCCGCCTCCGGGATGCCGAGCCTGTCGTAGGTGTTCTTGATGTCGTCGGGGAGCTCCTCCCACGACGACGCCTGCTGCTCGGTGGAGCGCACGAAGTACTTGATGTTGTCGAAGTCGATGTCCGACAGGTCCGAGCCCCAGGTGGGCATCGGCTTCTTGTTGAACAGCCGCAGCCCCTTCAGGCGCAGGTCCAGCATCCACTCGGGCTCGTTCTTCTTCCCCGAGATGTCGCGGACGACGTCCTCGTTCAGGCCGCGGCGCGCCGCGGCGCCGGCTTCGTCCGAGTCGGCCCAGCCGAACTTGTACCTGTCGAGCCCCTCGAGTTCCGGGTGGGCTGCTGTAGTCATAGAACAACTCCAGAGAGTGATATGTTCGTCACGTCGCGATAGCCGAGCGACCGGCGGCAGGGCATGCCGTTGCAGGACGTGGAGACTTCGCTGCTGGGCGGTCTGTGAAGCGTCAACCTCGGCCCCCCGGGTCGGACCCCTCGGCCTCGGCCGCTGGGCGGATGTCAAAGGGAGATCCCTCCGGACCGCCCCCTCGGGCCCGGTCGGCGCACAAGTCGACCGGGCTGACGTGGGTGGTGCAGATCCCGTCGCCGTGGGCGATGGTGGCCAGCCGCTGGACGGGGGTGCCGAGCAGCCTGCTGAACGCCTCGGTCTCGGCCTCGCACAGCTGCGGGAACTCCGCGGCGACGTGCGCGACCGGGCAGTGGTGCTGGCACAGCTGCTCGCCGCCGCCCGGCTGGGGCGCCTTGGCCGCGGCGGCCGCGTAGCCGTCGCCGGACAGTGCCTCGGCGAGCATGCGGACCCGCTGCTGGGGCGGCGCGCCCTCCACGACCGGCCGGTACCGCTGCTCCAGGTCGGCGATCTGCCGCCGGGCGAACTCGGCGACGGCGTGGTCGCCGGCCTTCTCCGCCAGGAACCGCAGCGCGCTGCCCGCCAGGTCGTCGTAGGCGTGCACGAACGCGCTGCGCCCCGCGTCGGTGATGGCGAACCACTTGGCGGGGCGTCCCCGGCCGCGCCGGGTCTGCGGCACCCGCGCCTTGCGGACCTCGATCATGCCCTCGGCCAGCAGCGCGTCCAGGTGCCGGCGGATCGCGGCCGGCGTGAGGCCGACGCGCTCGCCCAGCGTGGACGCCGTGACCGGCCCGTGCTCGAGGATCAGCCGGGCCACCCGGGCGCGCGTGTCGCGCTCGGTGTGGCCGGGGCCGGACGGCATGCCGGAACGCCGCGCGGCGGCGGCTCCGGTGGTCGTCTGCTCCTCGCTCACGTATTTCACAACATCAGTGTGCCGTAATTCCTTCCCCCGAAACACCGGAACGCCGATGTCGTAGCTCACGCAGGCAAGCCTTACCTAACCTGGACGTTCTCCGGCGGCGGGCGCGGCGGCCCCGCGCGGCAGCAGCAGCACCGGGCACGGCGCGGCGCGCAGGATCTTGCCGGAGCTCTCCCCGAGGAAGACCTTGCGCAGCGGCCCGTCCTGGCCGGACAGGCAGGCCAGCACCTCGCCGTGCAGCATATCGACGGTGCCGAGCGTCTTGGCGATGTCGGTCCCGATCGCGGTGAGCCGCTCCACCGGCGTCCCGCCGCCGAGCAGCCCGGCGGCGTACCGCAGGTCCTCCTCGGCCTGGGCGAGCTGGCGGTCCAGCACGCCGCCCGGGGCGCGGAACCTGGCCGCCAGGCCGGGCGGCCGGATCAGGAGGGTGAGCAGCCGCAGCTCGGCGTCCAGCCGCTCCGCGACCGCGGCGGCGGCCGTCAGCGGCCCGTCGGCGTCCTGCCGCCGCCAGTAGGCGAGGGTCATCCGCGCGATGCGCCGCGGCGGGTGGGCCGCGTAGCCGCGCGGGGCGAGCATGACCGGGACGGGCGAGCCGTGCAGCAGCTGGTCGGCGGTGCTGCCGATCGCGACCCGGCCGCGCCGCCCGCGCGGCGCCGAGCCCGCCACGATCAGGTCGGCGCCCACGTCGCCGGCGACCTGGATGAGGCCGCGCCCGCTGCTGCGGTGGGCGTGGACGCGCACCTCGACGTCCCGCTTCGGGACGTCCATCTCCGCGAGGCGCGCGGCGGCCTCGTCGAGCGCCTCGTCCGACTGGCCCCTGAGCCAGGCGACCCATTCGGCGTCCACCGCGCCGGGACCGGGGGTCGGCCACGGCGGCGGATGGACGTGGACGGCCGTCAGCGGCGCGCGCATCGTCCGGGCGAGCAGGGCGGCCAGCGCGAGCGCGTCGGCGCCGCGCTCGTCCGGCGCGTACCCGACCAGCACCCGCATCGGCCTCGTGTCGTTCTCCTTCGCGGCGTTCACCGCCTCCCCCTTCCCGCGGATCGCTCCGCCAGGCGTGAATGCCGGTGGCCGTACAGGAAGTAGGCGGCCAGCCCGACGGCGCACCACAGCGCGAACACCACCCAGGTGACGCTGCCGAGGCCGACCATCAGGTACACGCAGAACCCGACGCCGAGCAGCGGCGTCACCGGGAACAGCGGGGTCCGGAAGCTGCGCGGCAGGTCCGGCCGGGTGCGGCGCAGCACGATGACGCCGACGCTGACCAGCGCGAACGCGAACAGCGTCCCGATGCTGGTGGCGTCCACGAGCCGGCCGAGCGGGATCACCGCGGCCAGGACGCCGATGAACGCCGCGACGATGACGGTGTTGGCGACGGGCACCCGCCGGCCCGGGCTGACCTTCTGGAACACGTCCGGGACGAGCCCGTCCCGCGCCATGGCGAACAGGATGCGGGTCTGCCCGTACATGACGGTGAGGACGACGCTGGCGATGGCGATCACCGCGCCGAGCGCGAGGATCATCGACGGCCAGGACCGCCCGGTCGCCACGTCCAGCACCTCCGCCAGGGACGCCTCCGAACCGCTCAGCGCGAACTTCTCCCAGTGCATCGCGGCGACGGCGGCGAGGCCGACCAGCACGTACAGGACGGTGACGATGGCCAGCGACAGGACGATCGCGAGCGGCAGGTCGCGGCGCGGGTTCTTCGCCTCCTCGCCGGCGGTGGAGGCGGCGTCGAAGCCGATGTAGGAGAAGAACACCTTGCCGCCGGCGGCGCTGATCCCCGCCCAGCCCATCGGCGCGAACGCGCTCAGGTTCCCCGCCTTGAACGCGGTGAAGGCGACCGCGCAGAAGAACAGCAGCACGGCGATCTTCAGGAACACCATGACCGTGTTGGCGGCCGCGCTCTCGGACGTGCCGCGCAGCAGGAGCAGCGCCGCGATCAGCACCACGACCACGGCCGGGACGTTGACCAGGCCGCCGTCGCCGGGCGGGTTGGCGATCTCCGCCGGGATCGTGAAGCCGAGCGCCGAGTCGAGGAACGCGTTGAGGTAGGAGCCCCAGCCGACCGCGACGGCCGACACCGACACCGCGTACTCCAGCAGCAGGCACCACCCGCAGACCCAGGCGACCAGCTCGCCGAGCGTCGCGTAGGCGTAGGAGTAGGACGAGCCGGACACCGGGATCGTCCCGGCCAGCTCCGCGTACGACAGCGCCGAGAACAGCGCGGTGACGGCCGCGAGCACGAACGCCAGCACGACCGCCGGGCCGGCCAGCGGCACCGCCTCGCCGAGGACGACGAAGATGCCGGTGCCGAGGGTCGCGCCGACGCTGAAGAAGGTGAGCTGCAGCAGGCCCATCGAGCGCTTCAGCTCGCCGCCCTCGCCCTGCCCGCCCTCGGCGACGATCCGGTCGACCGGCTTGGTGCGCAGCAGGCTGCGCGCGAACGACCCCGGCGCCGTCCCGGTGGTCACAGGGTGCTCTCCAGCGGCCAGGTGGCGTTGGGCGTGACGATCGTCCCGGCGGTGCCGGCGAGGATCTCCACGCACTGGTCGAGCAGCCCGATCGCGGCCATGTCGCCGGTCCGCTCGACGAAGCTCACCGCCGCCTGGACCTTCGGGCCCATCGACCCGGCGGGGAAGTCCTCGGCGCGCAGCTCGTAGGGGGTCGTGTGGCCGATCTCCTCCTGCTCCGGCGTGCCGAAGTCGCGCATCACGCGGGGCACGTCGGTGAGGATGAGCAGCGCGTCCGCGTCCATGCTCTCGGCCAGGACGGCCGCGGTGAGGTCCTTGTCGATCACCGCCTCGACGCCCTCCAGCCGCCCGACGTCGTTGCGGAACACCGGGACGCCGCCGCCGCCCGCGCACACCACCACGGTGCCGAGCCGGACCAGCTCGCGGATCAGCCGGGTCTCGATCACCCGCTGCGGGCGCGGGGACGGCACGACGCGGCGCCACTTCTCCCCGTCCTGCCGGACGGTCCAGCCGTACTCGCCGGCGAGCTTGTCGGCCTCCTCCCGGTCGTAGACCTGCCCGACGAACTTGGTCGGGTTCTGGAACGCCGGGTCCACCGCCGACACCAGCGTCTGGTTGATCATCGCCATCACCTGGCGGCCGGGCAGCGCGTTCTGCAGCGACTGCAGCATCCAGTAGCCGATCATGCCCTGGGTCTCGGCGCCGATCGTGTCGAGCGGGTAGGGCCGGGTGAGGTTCGGGTCGTTGACGCTCTCCAGCGCCAGCACCCCGACCTGCGGCCCGTTCCCGTGCGTGATGATCAGCTCGTGCCTCTCGGCGAGCGGCGCGAGCGCCCGCACCGCCCGGTCGACGTTGGCGCGCTGCGGCCCGGCGTCGGCCAGGTCCCCCCGTTTGACCAGCGCGTTCCCCCCGAGCGCGACGACGACGCGCATCCGTTCCCCCTTCACCCGCCCGGCCCGCCGAGCGTCGCGACCATGACCGCCTTGATGGTGTGCATCCGGTTCTCGGCCTCGTCGAAGACGATCGAGGCGCCCGACTCGAACACCTCGTCGGTGACCTCCAGCGCCTCCAGGCCGGTCTTCCGGTAGATCTCCTCCCCCACCGCCGTGCCCCTGTCGTGGAAGGCGGGAAGGCAATGCATGAACTTGACCTCCGGGTTGCCGGTCGCCCGCAGGACCCCGGTGTTCACCTGGTAGGGCTTGAGCAGCGCTATGCGCTCATCCCAGACTTCCTCGGGCTCGCCCATCGACACCCACACGTCGGTCATGACGAAGTCGGCGCCCCGGACGCCCTCGGACACGTCCTCGGTGAGGGTGATGTCCGCCCCGGTCTTGGCCGCCACCGCCTTGGACGGCTGGACGACCGTTTCCTCGTCCGGCCACAGGGTCCGTGGCGCGACGATGCGCACGTTCATGCCGAGCAGCGCCCCGGTGGCCACATAGGAGTGGCCCATGTTGTTGCGCGCGTCGCCCAGGTAGGCGTACGTGACGTCGGGCAGGGGCTTGTCGCTGTGCTCGCGCATGGTGAGCATGTCAGCGAGCATCTGTGTGGGGTGCCACTCGTCGGTCAGGCCGTTCCACACGGGGACGCCCGCGTACTCGGCGAGCTCCTCCACGAGCCTTTGGCTCGACCCCCGGTACTCGATGCCGTCGTACATCCGCCCAAGGACGCGGGCCGTGTCCTTCATCGACTCCTTGTGGCCGATCTGCGTCCCGCCGGGGCTGAGGTAGGACGTGTGGGCGCCCTGGTCGTGCGCGGCGACCTCGAACGCGCAGCGCGTCCGGGTGGACGTCTTCTCGAAGATCAGCGCGATGTTCCTGCCGGTCAGGGCCCGCCGCTCCGTCCCGGCGTACTTGGCGGCCTTCAGCTCGGCCGCGAGATCGAGCAGGTGCCCGAACTCCCCGGGCGTGAAGTCGAGTTCCTTGAGCAGGCTGCGGCCGCGGAGGTCGAGCGCCATTTCCGGTCTCCCGAGAGTCGTGGGTCGTCAGGCGTCCCGGACGAGCGGGCAGGTCATGCAGCGCGGGCCGCCCCGCCCCCGGCCCAGCTCGCTGCCGCGGACGGTGATGACCTCGATCCCGTTCCGGCTCAGATGGTTGTTGCTCGTCGCGTTGCGCTCGTAGGCGACGACGACGCCGGGCGAGACGGCCAGGACGTTCGCGCCGTCGTCCCACTGCTCGCGCTCGGCGGCGAACACGTCCTGCGTCGGGGTGAGGACCTTGACGGCGTCCAGGCCGAGCGCCGCCGCGATCGCCCGGTACATGTCCTCCGGGGGATGGTCGGTGATCTTCAGTTCCTTCTCGGTGTCGCCCGGCTCGACGGTGTGGGACGGCAGCATGCCGAGCCCCGCGTAGGCGGTGAACACGCCGTGGTCGACCATCGTCATGACCGTGTCCAGGTGCATGAACGCCCGCCTGTGCGGCATCCGCAGCGCGACGATCCGGGTGCACGACCCGGCGGCGAACAGCGACTGCGCGAGCATCTCCACGGCCTGCGGCTGCGTCCGCTCGCTCATCCCGACCAGCACGGCGCCGTTGCCGATGACCAGGACGTCGCCGCCCTCCAGCGTCGCCGGCGCCATCGCCGTCCCGCTGCTCCAGACGTGGAAGCCGCCCTCGGCGGGCCGCCCGTACCCGGCGGCGAACAGCGGATGCCAGCGGTAGACCGCCTCCATGTTCACCGTCTCGCGCAGCCGCGCCTTCTTGCGCATCGTGTTGATCGAGACGCCGTCGTAGATCCAGCACGAGGTGTCGCGGGTGAACAGGTGGTTGGGCAGCGGCGGCAGGACGAAGCCGTCCATGGGGATGGAGTGGAACGCGATCGACGCGGGCTCGGGGATCCGCTCCAGGATCTCCCGCTTGGTGATGCCGCCGATCAGGAACGAGGCGAGCTCCCGCACGTCCATGGAGTCGAGGCAGTTGCGGATCGCGTCGGTGGCGAGCGGGCCGAACCAGTGCGGGTCGACGACGGCGTCCATGATGTGCTTGCGCGCCTCGGGGATCCCGACGGTCTCGATGAGCAGGTCCATCAGCAGGTGCGTGCGGACGCCCTCAGCCCGCAGCACGTCCTCGAACTCCTCGTGCTCCTCCACGGCGCGCCTGACCCACAGCACGTCGTCGAACAGCAGCCCGGCCGCGTTGGACGGGGTGAGCCGCTTCAGCGACAGCTCCGGCCTGTGCAGCAGCACCTCCCGGAGCCGGCCGGCCTCCGAATCGACGTGGAACGCCATCCCCCACCTCCTCGGGGCCCGGCCGCGGCGCCGCACGGCCCCAGGTCACCGGGCACGGTCCGGCGACAGGTCCGCAATTCCCGCGGTCCGGCGCCCGAAACTGGGCCGGCGCGGCCCGCGGGCTTTGCCCGACCTTCACCCGGGCGGGCGGCGGGACCCGGCACGGACCTGCCGCGGCCCGGACCTAAACTCGTCTGCATGACACCCCCCGGAGGCGGCGGCCGAGACAGCGCGGTCGAGCTGCACTCTCTCGTGAAGCGCTACGGCGCGGCCACGGCCGTCGACGGCCTGTCCCTCAGCGCCGCCCGGGGCGCCGTCACCGCGCTGCTCGGCCCGAACGGCGCGGGCAAGACGACGACGATCGAGATCTGCGAGGGGTTCCGGCGGGCCGATTCGGGCACCGTCCGCGTCCTCGGCCTCGACCCGGTCGCCGGCGGCCGGGCGCTGAAGCCGCGGGTCGGCGTGATGCCGCAGTCCGGCGGCGTGCCGGGCACCGCCCGCGCCGGCGAGTTCCTGCGGCTCGTCGCCTCGTTCCACGCGACGCCGCTCGACCCGGACGCCCTGCTGGCGCGGCTCGGCCTCACCGAGCACGCCCGCACCCCGTTCCGCCGCATGTCGGGCGGGCAGCAGCAGCGCCTGTCCCTCGCCGTCGCCATCGTCGGGCGGCCCGAGCTGGTCTTCCTCGACGAGCCCACCACCGGGCTGGACCCGCAGGCCAGGCACGCCACCTGGGAGCTGATCGAGGAGCTGCGCGCCGCCGGGGTGTCGGTGGTCCTCACCACCCACAACATGGAGGAGGCCGAGCGCCTCTGCGACCGCGTCGTCATCGTCGACCACGGGCAGGTCGTCGCCGAGGGCGCCCCCGAGGAGCTCACCGGCGCCGAGCGGCAGCTGCGGTTCCGCGCCCGGCCCGGCCTCGGCCTGGACGAGCTGCTGGCCGCGCTGCCCGCCGGGAGCGCGGCCAAGGAGTCGCCCGCCGGGCACTACCTGATCGAGGCGGACGTGCGCCCCGAACTGCTCGCCACCGTCACCGCCTGGTGCGCCTCGCACGGCGTGCTGACCGAGGACCTGCGGATCGAGCGCCGCACGCTGGAGGACGTCTTCCTCGAACTCACCGGACGGGAGCTGCGGTCATGACCGCCCCACTGGACCTGTCCCCCGCGCCGGGGGCCGTGCCGCTGCCGCGGATGATCATGTCGCAGGCCGGCTACGAGTTCCGCACCGTGCTGCGCAACGGCGAGCAGCTGCTGCTGACGCTGATCATCCCGGTGGTGCTGCTCGTCCTGTTCAGCGCGACGTCCCTGCTGGACCTCGGCTCCGGCCGCCGCGTCGACTTCCTCGCGCCCGGCATCCTCGCGCTCGCGGTGATGTCCACGGCGTTCACCGGGCAGGCGATCGGCACCGGGTTCGAGCGGCGCTACGGCGTCCTCAAGCGGCTCGGCGCCACCCCGCTGCCGCGCGCCGGGCTGATCGGCGCCAAGACCGCCAGCGTGCTCGCCGTCGAGGCGGTGCAGGCCGCGGTGATCTGCGCGGTGGCGCTGGGGCTCGGCTGGGAGCCGCACGGCGACCCCGCCTCGGTGCTCGTCCTGCTGCTGCTCGGCACCGCCGCGTTCTCCGGGTTCGGGCTGCTCATGGCCGGGACGATGCGCGCCGAGGCGGCCCTCGCCGCCGCGAACCTCGTCTACATCCTGCTGCTGGCCGTCGGCGGCGTCGTGTTCCCGCTGGAGAAGTTCCCCGGCCCCGTGCGGGACGCCCTGGAGCTGCTGCCGATCTCGGCGCTGGCGGGCGGGCTGCGCGACGTCCTGCAGGACGGCGCCGCGTTCCCCGCGCAGCCGCTGCTCGTCCTCGCGGTGTGGGCCGTCGCCGGCCTCGCCCTCGCCGCCCGCTTCTTCCGGTGGGAGTGACGCGTGGCACTCGCTGAGGCGCCCGGCTCGCTCGGCGGCGCGAGCCGTCTTCCCGCCCGCACGCGCGCGCTGTCGCTGGGCTCGGTCCCGCCGCCCGCGCTGATCTTCCTCGGCATCGTCTCGGTGCAGGTCGGCGCGGGCCTGGCCAAGCACCTGTTCGAGCGGATGCCGCCGACCTCCGTCGTGTCGATCCGGCTGCTGGCCTCGGCGCTCGTGCTGGGCTTCCTGGCCCGCAGGGCGCTGCGGACCGTGCTGCGCGACCACTCCTGGACGAGCCTGGCCGTCGTCGCCGGGTACGGGATCTCGCTCGCCGGGATGAACTTCGCGTTCTACCAGGCGCTGGCGCGGATCCCGCTGGGCGTGGCGGTGACGATCGAGTTCCTCGGCCCGCTGTCGGTCGCGATCGTCGGCTCCCGCCGCGCGCGGGACGTCCTGTGGGTGCTGCTCGCGGGCGCGGGCGTGGTCATGCTCGCCCGGGGCGGCGGCGACGCCGACCTGCTCGGCATCGCGTTCGCGCTGCTCGCCGCGGTCGGCTGGGCGTCCTACATCCTGCTCACCGCCGCCACCGGGCGGCGCATCCAGGGCACCACCGGGCTGGCCCTGGCCAGCATCATCGGGACGCTGGTCGTGCTGCCCGGCGGCATCGCGACCGGCGTCGCGGCCGGCGGCGGCGCCCTGCTCGACCCGGAGCTGCTGCTGATCGGGCTCGGCGTCGGCCTGCTGTCGTCGGTGATCCCGTACTCGCTGGAGCTGGAGGCGCTGCGCCGGGTGCCCGCCCGCGTCTTCGGGATCCTGATGAGCCTGGAGCCCGCCGTCGCCGCGCTCGTCGGCCTGGTCGTCCTCGGCGAGATCCTCACCGGCCGCCAGTGGGTCGCGATCGCCTGCGTCATCATCGCCTGCGCAGGCGCCACCCGCGGTCAGAAGGAACCCGTGGAGGCTCCCGAGGCGTGAGTGGCGGCCCGATGTGGCAGCGTGGAAGGATCGGCGTGCAAGGATCAAGGCACGGGTCGTCCAGCGTGGGGAGAGGAGCCGCCGTGACCGGCCGGACCGAGGACCAGGGGATGCCGCCCGAGTTCTTCGAGGGAGGGTCGGCGTCCTTCGTCGACTTCCTGCGCCTGCACTCGCCCGAGCTGCTGCCGGTCCGCCGCGTCCCGGAGGGCGACGCGCCCGAGGTGCCGCACGGCACGACCGTCCTGGCGCTGGAGTTCCCCGGCGGCGTCATGATGGCGGGCGACCGCCGCGCCACGCAGGGCAACCGCATCGCCTACCGGGAGCTGGACAAGGTCCAGCGCGCCGACGAGTACTCCGCGGTCGCGTTCGCGGGGACGGTCGGGCTGGCGCTGGAGATGGTCCGGCTGTTCCAGGTCGAGCTGGAGCACTACGAGAAGATGGAGACGGTCCCGCTGTCGCTGCCGGGCAAGGCCCGCCGGCTCGGCGCCGTCATCCAGGCCAACCTCGCCCAGGCACTGCAGGGCCTCGCGGTCGTCCCGCTGTTCACCGGCTTCGACCCGGGCACCGGCGAGGGGCGGATCTACACCTACGACATCACCGGCGCCCCGCAGGAGGCCCGCGACTTCCACGCGGACGGGTCCGGCTCCCCCTACGCGCTGGGCGCGCTGAAGAAGCTCTACCGGCGCGACCTGTCCCTGGAGGACGCCGCCACCGTCTGCGTCCACGCCCTGTTCGACGCGGCCGACGACGACACCGCCACCGGCGGGCCCGACCTGATGCGGCGCATCTACCCGACGATCGCGGTCGTCACCGAGGACGGCTACCGGCGCCTCCCCGACGACCAGGTGTCCGCGATCGCCGGGGAGGTCGTGCGGGGCCGCATGGACGACCCCGGCGGCCCCACCGCGCCCCTGCGCTGACGGCGGGGCGCTGATCACCGGAAACGTCGTACCCGGCTTCTAGACTCGGCCGCATGGCACGCGCGAACGACGAGGCCGCAGCCCTCATCCAGGAACTGGCCGACCTGCTGTCGATCACGGGCGGCGACGCCTTCAAGATCCGGGCGTACGAGAAGGCCGCGCGAGCGATCGCCGGATACCCGGACGACATCGCCGATCTCGACCTGGCCGGGCTGCGCAGGATCCCGACCGTGGGCGAGGCGATCGCGAAGAAGGTCCTCGACTACACGACGACCGGCACGATCCGGCAGGTCGAGGAGCTGCGGACACAGATCCCCGCCGGGGTCCGGGCGCTCACCGCCATCCCGACGCTCGGCCCGAAGAAGGCCCTGGCCGTCTACGAGGAGCTCGGCGTCTCCTCGGTGGACGAGCTCGCGGCCGCCATCGGGGAGGGCCGCCTGCGCGGCCTCAAGGGCTTCGGCGCCAAGACCGAGGAGAACATCCTCCGCGGCATCGAGCTGATGCGCAGCTCCGGCGAGCGCGTCCTGGTCGACGCCGCCGCGGGCGTCGCCGACGAGATCGTCGCGGCCCTCTCGAAGCTCCCGCAGGTGGAGCGCTGCGAGCACGCCGGGTCGCTGCGGCGGATGCGCGAGACGATCGGCGACGTGGACGTCCTGGCCGCCTCCCGCGACCCGCGCCCGATCATGCAGGCGTTCACGGCGCTGCCGCTCGTCGCGGAGGTCGTCGTGAGCGGCGACAAGAAGACCTCGATCCGCACCGCCAAGGGCCTCCAGGTCGACCTGCGGGTCGTCCCGCCTGAGTCGTGGGGTGCGGCGCTGCAGTACTTCACCGGCTCGCAGGCCCACAACATCCGCACCCGCGAGATCGCGGTCAAGGCGGGCCTCAAGCTGTCGGAGTACGGCCTGTTCGACGCCGGGTCGGACGAGCTGATCGTGTCCGAGACCGAGGAGGAGGTCTACGAGCGGCTGGGCCTGCCCTGGGTGCATCCGGCCCTCCGGGAGGACACCGGCGAGATCGAGGCGGCCCTCAAGGACGAACTGCCGCGCCTCGTCACCGTCGAGGACCTGCGCGGCGACCTGCACAGCCACACCGACCTGACCGACGGCGTCGCGTCCCTCGCGGACATGGCCGCCGCCGCGCACGCCCGCGGCCTGGAGTACTACGCGATCACCGACCACGCGCCGAACCTGGTGATGCAGCGCATGACGGACGAGAAGATGCTCGCCCAGCGCGACGAGGTCGCCGAGCTCCAGCAGAGGTATCCCGGCCTCGTCCTGCTCCACGGCACCGAACTCAACATCGACCCGGACGGCGGCGTCGACTGGGACGCGGACTTCCTCTCCGGCTTCGACGTCTGCGTGGCGTCCGTCCACTCCCACTTCACCCAGGACCGGGACGCGATGACCCGCCGCCTCGTCCGCGCCTGCGAGAACCCGCACGTCCACGTCATCGGCCATCCGACGGCCCGCAGCATCGGCCGCCGCCCGCCCGTGGACGCCGACTGGGACGAGGTCTTCCGCGCCGCGGCCCGCACCGGCACCGCCATGGAGATCGACTCGTTCCCCGACCGCCTCGACCTGCCCGCCGACCTGGTCCGCCGCGCGAAGCGCCTCGGCGTGAAGTTCTCCATCGACACCGACGCGCACTCGCTGGGCGACCACCGCAACATCCGGTACGGCGTCGGCACCGCCCAGCGCGGCTGGCTGACCCCCGACGACGTCGTCAACACCTGGCCCCTCCCCCGCCTCCGCGAGTTCCTCCGGTCGAACTGACCGAGGCCGTCAGGCGGGCTGCGGGGCCTCCGCCTGCGGGACGGCGGCGGGCGCGGGCGCGGCGGCAGGGACGGGGCCCCGGTCGCGGAGGGCGAAGAAGAGGCGGAACGCGGCGATCCACATCAGCACCGAGCCGAGCATGTGCAGTAGGACCAGGCCCGCGGGGACGCCCAGGAAGTACTGGGTGTAGCCGATGGCGCCCTGGACCACGATCAGGGCCGCCAGTTCCAGCGCGCGGCGGCGCGCGGCCGCCGGGGCGCCGGTGCGGTAGAGGGCGACGATCACGGCCAGGGTCAGCGCGATGGTGAGCCAGGCCAGCTCGCCGTGGATGCGGGCGACGTCGGTGATGTTGAAGCCGTAGCGGCGGGAGTCGGCGTCCCCCGCGTGCGGGCCGGTGCCGGTGACGACGGTGCCCGCGACGAGGACGGCGGCGCAGGAGACCAGCAGCGCGGCGGCGAGGCGGCGCGTCCACGGCCCGGCGAGCCGGCGCGGCGGGGCGTCGCCCTCCCCGGCGCGGACCCACAGCGCCACGCAGCAGACCAGCAGCGCAGGCGAGACGAGGAAGTGCAGCGACACGGCCGCCGGGTGCAGCTCGGTGAGGACCACGATGCCGCCGATGACCGCCTGCGCGACCACGCTCATCGGCTGCGCCAGCGCCCACCACACCAGGTCCTTGCGGCGCGGCCGCAGCCGCAGGGCCGCGACGAACACCAGAATGCCGATGCCCAGCACCAGGAAGGTGACCATCCGGTTGCCGAACTCGATCGACATGTTCAGCAGGTGGTGCTCGGGGCTGTGCGTGGGGACGAGGCTGTCGCCGGTGCAGCGCGGCCACTCGGGGCAGCCGAGCCCGGACTTGGTGACGCGGACGGCGCCGCCGCTGATGACGATGAGCACGTTGCCGATGACGCCGAGCAGCGCGAGCAGCCGCAGCGATCCGGGGGTCGGACGCCACACGGCGTTCCAGGTCCGGATCAGGGGGTTCGACGACGGTCGCTCAGCCACGGCACCAATCGTATGGCCGGGTGCCCGTGCCCTCGACCCGACCCCCGGTTACGTGCCGTAAGGGCCGGGCGGCCGCGGCGGCAGGAAACCGGACGGCCCCTGCCCCGCCCACGGCGGGCCGGCCGGCCAGGTCACCCCGCGGCGCGGCGGCGTGCGCAGGAACGCCTGCCGGGCGAGCGACATCAGCTCCAGCAGCGAGTCGCGGCGGGTGACGAACCAGCGCTGCTCGGCCACCCCCCGGTCGGCGCGCTTGTGCAGCAGCGCCAGCTCCGTCGCGGCGAGCTGGTAGTCGGTCATGGCGCGGCCGGCGGGCGGGCCGCCGACCGACCTGGCCCAGCGGCGGGCGGCGCGGCGGGACGGGATGGAGCGCAGCATCCGCACGTCCTGCGGCGTCACCAGGCCCGTCCCGGCGTACATCGGCAGGTAGCTCTCGATGCGGCGGACGGTGCCGCGCCGCTCGACGAAGACGATCACGATCAGCGCGACCAGGACGCAGAAGTCCAGCAGGTAGACGATGCCGAGGCCGGCGAGCCCGAACGCGCCCGCCGAGCCGTTCCACAGCCCGTGCAGGATCATCGCGCCGAGCAGCCCGGCGAGCGGCGCGACGACCTGGCCGCGCCGGTGCGTGGCGGCGTAGGCGACGCCGAGCCCGGTCATGGACGTGAACAAGGGGTGGCTGAGCGGCGCGATGAGCCCGCGCAGGATGAACACCGCCTGGAGCTGCTGGGCGCCGCCGTCCTCGAACGCCCGCATGTAGTAGGTGATGTTCTCCATCATGGCGAAGCCGAGGCCGACCATCGCGGCGTAGATGATCCCGTCGGCGAAGCCGTCGATCTCGTTGCGGCGGAACCACAGCAGGCCGAACAGGACGGCGCCCTTCAGCGTCTCCTCGATGATCGGCGCGCCGAACGTGGCGCTGACGAAGTGGCCCTCGGTCTCCCCGAAGATCGGCACGGTCACGTAGAGCAGCCCGGCGGTGTTGAGGACGAGCGCGCCGAGCACGGCGATGCCCGCCCCCCACATGAACGAGAACGCCAGGGCGCGCGGCGGTTCCGGCTCCAGCCGGTCCAGCGTGAGGGCGAGCGCGACCAGAACCGGGATCGGCAGGATGGCGAGCAGCACCCCGACCCAGAAGCCCGCCCCGCCGAACGCGGCGTCCGCGCCGAACGCGACGAGGATGCACAGCCCGGACACGGTCATGCCGACGATGAGGCCGACCGGGGGCCTGCCGGGCACCCGGCCTTCGAGCACCGCTTTCGGATCCATGCGCGCCATGACGTGAGCGTAACGGAAGCCGGGCCCGGCGCCGGGCCGGAGCGTCACCGACGGTGACCGCCCGGCCGCGCCGGCTCAGTGCGGCGTCGGCTCAGTGCGGCGTCGGCTCAGTGCGGCGTCGGCTCAGTGCAGGAGCGGGTCGATCGCCACGGCGGTGAACAGCAGCGCCAGGTACACGTTGGAGAGGTGGAAGAACCGCATCGGCCGCAGGTGGACTCCGGTCACCCCGGCGAGCACCGCCTTCAGCAGCCGGTGCCCCTCGGCGAGGAACACCAGGCCGAGCACGACCGCGACGGCCCCGTACACCGGGCTCATCCCGGCGACCGGCCACAGCGCCAGCGACGCCGCGACGGTGGCGTAGGTGTAGGCGAGGCTCTCGGTGACGACGCGGCGCTCGGACGCGACGACCGGCAGCATCGGGACCTTGGCGACGGCGTAGTCCTCGCGGTACCGCATCGCGAGCGTCCAGGTGTGCGGCGGAGTCCACAGGAACACCACCATGAACAGCACCAGCGGCGTCCAGGCGACGGACCCGGTGATCGCGGCCCAGCCGATGAGGACGGGCATGCACCCGGCGATGCCGCCCCAGACGACGTTCTGGGAGGTGCGCCGCTTGAGCAGCAGCGAGTACACCAGGACGTAGAACAGGATCGCGAACACCGACCCGGCCGCGGCGACCGGGTTGACCGCCAGCAGGAACCCGGCCGTGGACAGCACGGCGAGCGTGACCCCGAAGATCAGGGCGCGGGCCGGGGTGACCTGGTGGCGGGCCAGCGGGCGGCGCCGGGTGCGGCGCATCTTGGCGTCGATGTCGCGGTCGATGTAGCAGTTGATCGCGTTGGCGGATCCGGCGGACATCGTCCCGAACGCCAGCGTGAGCAGCACGGTGGACAGCGGCGGGACGCCGTCGGCGGCCAGGAACATCACCGGGATGGTGGTGATCAGCAGCAGCTCGATGACGCGCGGCTTCGTGAGCGCCACATAGGCGCGCAGTCTCGTGCCCACCGTCCGGGGGGCGGCACTTTCGGCGGGGTCCGGCACGAGGGCCGGAGCGAGCGCCCGCGGCTCCCGCTCGTCGAGCTCGACCCCGCGCTTGTTACTGAGCACCGTCACAATCGGGTCCACGTCCAACTAGGGATGAGAAATCGGTCCACCTCGGCGGTGCCCCCGCGTTCCGGGCCGGCCTCGGGTTGATGCGACTTCGGCTTGGTGTTGTTGCCGCGACCGCTTGCCGTCAGCCGCGCAATCACTGTAGTCCGACCCCTCGGGGGGTCGTGCACCGGGTCACCGGACGCGCCGCACGGTGACCGCCGGGCCGGGCGGGCGCGTCCCCGGTTCACCCGCCGGATCACCCGTGCGGGGGGTTAGCGCGCGAGGCGTCCGGGCAAGGGTGCAGGGAGGTGCCGCGGGCGCCGCTCCCCCGGTGCGCGGCCCCTCCGGACGGCACCCGCACGGCCCCGGGCGGCCCCGTGCGGCATCGAGCAGCATTGTGCGGCCCGGACTGCGGCGGCCCTCCCGCGCGATAGGCTCGCCAGGGGCGCGGCATGATCTTCGCCCGCCGCGGACCGGGCGGCGGCACGGGGCAGGGGAAGCTGTGGCGCACAACCTTACAGAGTGGACTTGAAACACCGGTTCGAGAGGAGCCTGGCGTTCCGTGAGCAGGGACAACAGCACGTTTGAGTGGTCCGAGACGGACCGGCGCGCGGTGGACGTGATCCGCGCCCTCGCCATGGACGCGGTCGAGGAGGCGGGCTCCGGTCACCCCGGTACGGCGATGAGCCTCGCGCCCGCCGCCTACCTTCTCTTCCAGCGCTACCTCCGGCACGACCCGACGGACCCGCACTGGGCCGGGCGGGACAGGTTCGTGCTCTCCTGCGGGCACTCCAGCCTGACCCTGTACATCCAGCTGTACCTGTCGGGCTACCCGATGACGCTGGACGACCTGAAGGCGCTGCGCAAGTGGGGCAGCCTCACCCCCGGCCACCCCGAGCACGGGCACACCGCCGGGGTGGAGACGACCACCGGGCCGCTCGGGCAGGGCATCGCCAACGCGGTCGGGATGGCGATGGCGGCCCGCCGCGAGCGCGGCCTGTTCGACCCCGACGCGCCGCAGGGCGAGTCCCCCTTCGACCACATGATCTGGGCGTTCGCCTCCGACGGCGACGTCGAGGAGGGCATCAGCCACGAGGCGAGCGCGCTGGCGGCCCACCAGCGGCTCGGCAACCTGGTGCTGCTCTACGACGACAACAAGATCTCCATCGAGGACGACACCGCGATCGCGATGTCGGAGGACGTGCGGGCCCGCTACGCGGCGTACGGCTGGGACGTCCACCACGTCGACTGGACCGAGAACGGCGACTACGAGGAGAACGTGGCCGCGCTCGCGGCGGCGTTCGACGCGGCCAAAGCGGAGACGGCCCGCCCGTCGTTCATCGCGCTGCGCACGATCATCGGGTGGCCGGCGCCGAACAAGAAGAACACCGGCAAGATCCACGGTTCGGCGCTCGGCGCCGACGAGGTCGCCGCGACCAAGCGGATCCTCGGCATGGACCCGGCCGAGACCTTCCAGGTCCCCGAGGACGTGCTGGCGCACGCCCGCGAGGTGTCCGCGCGGGGCCGCGCCGACCACGCCGCGTGGAACGGGGTGTTCGACGCGTGGCGGTCGGCGAACCCCGACCGGGCCGCCGAGTACGACCGGATCTCCGAGCGCGCGCTGCCGCCCGGCTGGGACGAGGCGCTCCCCGCGTTCGAGGCCGGCAAGGACATCGCGACCCGCGCCGCGTCCGGGGAGGTCCTGGCGTCGCTGGCGCCGGTGCTGCCGGAGCTGTGGGGCGGCTCGGCCGACCTCGCCGACAGCAACAACACGACGATGAAGGGCGAGCCGTCCTTCATCCCCGAGGAGTTCCAGACCAAGGAGTTCCCCGGCGGGCGGTACGGCCGCACGCTGCACTTCGGCGTCCGCGAGCACGCGATGGGCGCGATCTGCAACGGCATCGCGCTGCACGGCGGCACCCGGCCCTACGGCGGCACGTTCCTGATCTTCAGCGACTACATGCGCCCGGCGGTCCGGCTGGCGGCGCTGATGCGGCTGCCGGTCACCTTCGTGTGGACGCACGACTCGATCGGGCTCGGCGAGGACGGCCCGACGCACCAGCCCGTGGAGCACCTGTGGGCGCTGCGGGCGATCCCCGGCCTGGACGTCGTCCGGCCGGGGGACGCCAACGAGACGGCGGTCGCGTGGCGGACCGTGCTGCGGCACACCGACCGTCCGGCGGGCCTCGCGCTGACCCGGCAGAAGCTGCCGACGCTGGAGCGCGGCGGCGAGATCGCGTCCGCGGAGGGCACTGCCAAGGGCGGCTACGTGCTGGCCGACGCCGACGGCGGGCAGCCCGAGGTGATCCTCATCGCGACCGGCAGCGAGGTCCAGCTCGCGCTGGAGGCCCGCACGGCGCTGCAGGCCGAGGGCACCCCGACCCGGGTCGTGTCGATGCCGTGCGTGGAGTGGTTCGAGGAGCAGACCGACGCCTACCGGCAGGAGGTCCTGCCGCCCGGGGTGAAGGCCCGCGTGTCGGTCGAGGCGGGCATCGCGCTCGGCTGGCGGGGCTACGTCGGCGACGACGGCGAGTCGGTGAGCCTGGAGCACTTCGGCGCGTCCGCCGACTACAAGACGCTGTTCCTGCAGTTCGGGATCACCTCCGAGCGGGTCGTCGCGGCGGCCAAGGCGAGCCTGATCAAGGCCGGCGTGCACGGCGCCGGGCGCGGCGAGACCACCGGCAACTAGGGGACCGGCGGGGCCCGCCGCCGCCCGCGGCCGGGCCCCGCCGCCGTCCCGCCCCCGGATCCGGCTGACACGATGACGAGGAGAAGAGCGATGAGCGACATTCTGAAGGAGCTCTCGGACGAGGGCGTGTCGATCTGGCTGGACGACATCAGCCGGGATCGGCTGCGGACGGGCAACCTGGCGGAGCTCGTCAAGGACAAGCACGTCGTCGGCGTCACGTCCAACCCGACGATCTTCGCGAAGGCGCTGAGCAAGGGGAACGCCTACGACGACCAGGTCCGCGACCTGGCCCTGCTCGGCGTGGACGTCGAGGAGGCGTCCCGCGCGATCACCACCCACGACATCCGGTGGGGCTGCGACGTGCTGCGCCCGGTCTACGACCGGACCGGCGGCGTGGACGGCCGCGTGTCGATCGAGGTCGACCCGCGGCTGGCCAAGGACACCGCCAAGACGGCCGCCGAGGCGCGGATGCTGTGGTGGCTGGTGGACCGGCCCAACCTGTTCATCAAGATCCCGGCGACCCGGGAGGGCCTGCCCGCGATCACCGAGACGCTGGCCGCGGGCATCAGCGTGAACGTGACGCTGATCTTCTCGCTGGAGCGGTACGGCGAGGTCGTCGACGCGTTCTTCGCCGGCATGGAGCAGGCCCGCGAGAACGGCCACGACCTGTCGAAGATGGCCTCGGTGGCGTCGTTCTTCGTCAGCCGGGTCGACACCGAGATCGACAAGCGGCTCGACAAGATCGGCTCGGACGCGGCGAAGAAGCTGCGCTCCAAGGCGGGGCTCGCCAACGCCCGGCTCGCGTACGCGCTGTACGAGGAGAAGTTCGGCACCGACCGGTGGAAGGCGCTGAAGGACGCCGGGGCCCGTCCCCAGCGGCCGCTGTGGGCCTCGACCGGGGTGAAGGACCCGAACCTCAGCGACACGCTGTACGTGGACGAGCTGGTCGCGCCGGGCACCGTGAACACGATGCCGGAGGCGACGCTGGTGGCCGAGGCCGACCACGGCCAGGTCCGCGGCGACACCGTCCGCGCCACCTACGACGACGCCCGCGCGCACATGGCGGCGCTCAAGGACGCCGGCGTCGACTACGACGACGTCGTGCGTGTCCTGGAGGACGAGGGCGTGGAGAAGTTCGCGGCCTCCTGGCAGGGCATGCTCGACTCCATCACCGGCGAGCTGGAGGCCAAGGCGGCCGGCGCGTGACCTCGGTGGTGACCGCCGGGGGGATCTCGGTCACCATCCGCGGCGCCGTCGTCGACGAGGGCGAGACGGTCCTGGACCGTCTCGTCTCCGACGGCGTGCCGGGCTCGCTCGCGTCCCGCAGCGCCAAGCTGTGGGGGCCGGACGCGGTCCCGCTCGCCGCCCGCCGGCTCGGCTGGCTGGACCTGCCGGAGACCTCGCGGTCGCTGCCGGACCGGCTCGCCGGCCCGCTGGGCGAGGCGCGCGACGCCGGCCTCGACCGGATCGTGCTGGCGGCGTCGGGGGGCGCGGCCCTGGCCGCCGAGGCGATGTGCCGGACGGCGGCCGCCGAGCTGACCGTCCTGGACACCACCGACCCGCACGAGGTGTCGGGCGTCCTGGCCGGCGACCTGGCCCGGACGCTCGTCGTCGTGGTGGGCGAGAGCATCGAGGCGGAGGCGCTGCGCCGGGTGTTCGGGCGCGCGTTCTCCGCGGCCGGGCTGGGCGGCGCCGAGCTGGCGCGCCGGTTCGTCGCGGTCGCCGAGGAGGGGTCGGACCTCGCGCGCGCCGCCGCGGACGTCGGCCATCATCTCGTCCCGGCCGAACCCGACGTCGACGGCCGGTTCGGCGCGCTCGGCGCCCGCTCGCTGGTGCCGGCGGCGCTCGCCGGTTTGGACGTGGGGGGCCTGCTGGACGAGGCGTCCGGCCTGTCCGCGGCGCTGCGGCAGCCCTATGACAACCCGGCGCTGGCGCTCGGCGCCGCGCTCGGCTCCTCGGCGCTCGGCGTCCGCGACAAGCTGGTGATCGCCGACCACGGCTCGGGCCTCGCCGGCCTGGACCGGTGGGCGGAGCAGCTGGTCGCCGGTTCGCTCGGCAAGGACGGCAAGGGCCTGCTGCCGGTCGTGGTGGAGAGCGTCGACGCGCCGGGCTTCGAGCTGGCCGGCGACCTGCGGCGGGTCATCCTCGGCCGCCGCCCGGACGAGCCGGGCCCCGGCCGCGAGGCGGGGGCGAGCGTCGCCGGCCCGCTCGGCGCGCAGTTCCTGCTGTGGGAGTACGCGGCCGCCGTGGCGGCCCGGGTGATCGGCGTGAACCCGTTCGACGAGCCCGACACCGAGCAGTCGCGGGCGAGCACGGCCGCGCTGCTGCGGTCGGAGGAGGGCACCGCGCCGACGGTGGTACGGCGGCCCCCGGAGCTGGTCGAGGGCGCCGTCGAGGTGCACGCCCGGGAGGAGGCGCTGCGCGGCGCGCGGACGCTGACCGAGGCGCTGGAGGCGGTCCTCGCGGACGTCCCGGGCGGCGGCTACCTCGCGGTGCTCGCCTACCTGGACCGCTCCGGCGACGCGGCGGCGGCCGGGCTGCGGCCGCTGCTGGCCGCGCGGGGCGCCGGGGTGCGCAGGAATCCGGCGCCGGTCACGTTCGGGTGGGGGCCGCGCTACCTGCACACGGCCGGGCAGTACCACAAGGGCGGGCCGCTGAACGGGGCGTTCCTGCAGATCACCGGCGCCGTCACGAGCGACGTGCCGGTGCCGGGCCGGCCCTACAGCCTGGGCGAACTCCAGCTCGCGCAGGCGTTCGGCGATCTGCGGGTGCTGCGCGCGCTGGGCTGCCCGGCCGTCCGGCTGCACCTGCGCGACCGCGCGGAGGGCCTGGCGCAGCTCGCCGCGGCGCTCGCCTGACGGCCCGTCCGGACGCACCGCGACCGGGCGGATCCGGCACGCGACCAAAGAAGATCAACGGAGATGGTCGCGAATGCCCGTTCTCTCCTGAAACGATGGGGGCCGGGAGGGAACGGTGTCCGGATTCGACGTATTGACGCGCGGTGAGGTGCTGGACTCGGCGCTGCGGGCGAGGGACTACCTCGTGAGCTGCGGCGTCCCCGGCGCGCTGGCCGCCAAGGACCCGCGGCTGTGGGGGCGGCGCGCGGTGGACCACAGCCGGCTCGGCTGGCTCGACCTGCCGTTCGCCTCCCGGGGGCTGCTGAACCAGGTGAACGGGCTGGTCGCGGAGGCGCGCTACTCGGGCCTCGACCACATCGTGCTGATCGGGGTCGGGGCGGAGAGCCTCGCCGCGCAGGCGATCATGGAGGCGCACGCGCCCGCGCTGGCCGGCGCGGGCGGCCCGGGCGCCGCGGCCGGTACCGGTACCGGGGCGGGCGGCGAGCGGACGACCGGCGAGCTGACCGTGCTGGACGGCGGCGACACCGCCGCGCTCGCGTTCGCGATGGAGCGGCTCGACCGCACCCTGGTCGTCCTCGCCAGCAAGGCGGGCGTGTCGCTGGAGGGCGACGCCTACCGGCGGATCTTCGCCGAGGCGTTCCGGGAGCGGGGCCTGTCGGAGCGGGAGATCGCGGGCCGGTTCCTGGTCATCACCGACCACGGCAGCCCGCTGCACGACTTCGCCCGGCAGTGCGGCTACCGGATCGGGCTGACCGACCCCTACCTGCCGGGGCACTACGGCGCGCTGTCGGCCTACGGGCTCGTCCCGGCGGTGCTGGCGGGCGCGGACGCCGACCGGCTGCTGGACGAGGCGGCGTCGCTGGTGCCGTCGCTGTCCAGGGACGAGGACAACCCGGGGCTGCTGCTCGGCGCGGTCATCGGCGGCTGCGCGCAGCAGGAGCCGGGCGGGCTCGCCCGCGACAAGGTGCTGCTGCGCGAGCCCGGCGGGCCGGGCGCGCTGAGCGCGTGGATCTCCCAGCTCCTCGCGGTCGGCACCGGCAAGCGGGGCCGCGGCGTGCTGGCGTTCGAGCCGCCCGGCGGGCGCGGGGAGTTCCCCGACGTGCACGGCGTGTCCATCAACCCGAAGTCGGCGGGGCAGGACGACGCCGACACCTCGGTGTGGGCGCCGCTCGGCGCGCAGTTCCTGCTGTGGGAGTACGCGACGGCGGTCGCCGGGTGGCTGCTCGGGGTGAACCCGTTCGAGGCCGGCAGCACCGTCGTGCAGGAGGCCGAGGACGACGCGGCGGCGCTGCTGCGCACCGCGTCCTCGGGTTCGCTGACGCAGGAGCGGCCCGTGTACGTCGAGGACGGCATCGAGGTGCACGCCGACTTCCCGTGGCCGCCGGGCGCCGAGCTGGTGACCGTCCTCGGCGGGCTGGTCGCCTCGGTCCCGGCCGACGGCTACCTGTCGGTGATGACGTACCTGTCGGGCGACTTCTCCGGCCGGTACCTGGCGCCGTCGCTGTCGCGCGCGTCCGGCCGCCCCGTCGCCTACGGGCCGGGGCCCGGCTACCCGCACGCGACCGGCCCGGTGCACAAGGACGGCCCCGGCAACGGCGCGTTCCTCATCATCACCGGCGACCCGGCGCCGGGCGACGCGCTCGCCGCCCACCCCGTCCCCGGCCGCCCCTACAGCCTGGCGCAGCTGCGGCTGGCGCGGGCCCTCGGCGAGCTGCGGGCGCTGCGCGAGCGGCGGCTGCCGGTGATCCGGCTGCACCTGCGCGACCCGATCGAGGGCGCGGGCAGGCTGACCGAGGCGGTCCGGGCGGTCGCGGGGGCGCGCAGGCCGTGAGCTTCACCGCCGTCGTCTCGGGGGAGACGGCCATCACGGCCCGCGGGCCGCTCAAGGAGGCCGCGGAGCGCGTCCTCGGCCGGCTGTGGATCGACCAGGTGCCGGTCCGGCTCGCCTCCGAGGACTCCTCGCTGTGGCCGTCGGCCGCCGCCGGGGCGGCGGGCGGGCCGCCGTGCTGGCCCGGCCAGCCCGGCCCGGGCCGCGCCGTCCTGGACCGTGCCGAGGAGCTGCGCGGGCGGGCCCGCGGCGGCGGGCTGACGGAGGTCGTGCTGCTCGGCGGCGGTCCCCCGGCCCGCGCCGCCGCGCTGACCGCCGCCGCGGGCGGCGTCCCGCTCACCGTGCTGGACGGGCCGGAGCCCGGCCCGCTGCTGCGCCTGCGCGACGACCCGGACCGGCTCGGCCGGACCGTGGTCGTGGCCGCCGGGGACGACCCGGGCACCGAGACGCTCCGCCGGGTGCTGGCCGGGATGCTCGGGGACGCCGGCCTGTCCCCCGCCGAGGCCGCGCGCCGGATCGTCGCGGTCGCCGAGCCGCGCTCGGCGGCGGCCAAGCACGCGGCCGAGGCGGGGCATCCGCTCGTCGAGGCCCCGGCCGCGACCGCGTTCGGGGCGCTGTCGCCCTACGCGCTGGTGCCCGCCGCCCTCGCCGGCGCCGACGTCCGGACGCTGCTGGGCGAGGCGGCCGCCGTGCTGCCGGCGCTGACCCGGCCGGAGAACAACCCCGGCCTCGTCCTCGGCGCGATCCTCGGCGGGGCCGCCCGCACGGGGCGCCGGACGGTGGTGCTCGGCGGCCGTCCGGCGGGCATGCCGGGCATCGCGCGCTGGGCGGCGGCGCTGCTGGAGGAGGCGACCGGCGGCCGGCTGGTCCCGGTCGTCCAGGACGGCGGCCTCCCCCTCGCGCCGGCCGGCGACCTGTTCCTGGTGACGTTCGGCGGGCGCCCGCACCAGGACGACGCCACCGTCACCGGGCCGCTCGCCGCCCAGCTGGTGGTGTGGGAGTACGCCGCCGCCGTCGCGGCCTACCTGCTGGAGGCGGATCCGCTGGCGCCCGCCGCCCGCTCCGCCCCGATGACGCTGGACGACGGCGCCGGCGAGCCGCTGTTCGCCGACGGCGACCACGGCCGGGCCGTCGAGGCGCACACGACCGTGCCCGCGCTGGCCGGCGCGGACGGGCTGGCCGCGCTGCTGGACGGGCTCACCGCCGGGATCGGCCCGGACGAGCACCTGGACCTCGTCGCCTACCTGGATCCGGACGAGGCCCGCGGCCAGGGCGCGCAGGTGCGGCGGCTGGCCGCGCTGCTCGCCGCGCGCTGCGGCCGGCCGGTGCGCACCGGCTGGGGCGCGCGGCCCCGCGCGGGCGGGAATGATCGAACCGGCGGGTGCGTATACCTGTTGGTGACCGGGAACGTCGTCCGCGACGTGCCGGTCCCTGGACGGCACCACCGGCTGGGCATGCTGCAGCTCGCGCGGGCGCTCGGGGACGCCCGCGACGCGCGCGCGGCGGGGCGCCCGGTGGTGCGGCTGCACCTGCAGAACCGCTGGGCGGGGCTCGCCCGGCTGCTCGATGCGGCCAGAGGCGTGCGATGACGCGCGGATCCGCGATTGCGGCCCGCGGGACGAGTTGGGGCAGGATGCTTGAAGCAGTGAGACGAGTAGGCCGAGCAAGACGAGTAGGCGCAGTTCGACCAGAGGGGGCCACGTGACCAACCCAGCCAATCCGCTCCGCGATCCGCGGGACAAGCGCCTGCCGCGGGTGGCCGGGCCGTGCGTGCTCGTGCTGTTCGGAGTCACCGGCGACCTGTCCCGCAAGAAGCTGCTTCCGGCGATCTACGACCTGGCGAACCGGGGGCTGCTGCCGCCGGGCTTCTCGCTGGTGGGCTTCGCGCGCCGCGACTGGGAGAACGAGGACTTCCGGCAGATCGCCTACGAGTCGGTCAAGGCGCACGCGCGCACCCCCTTCCGCGAGGACGTGTGGACGCACCTGTCGGAGGGCATGCACTTCGTCCCCGGCGAGTTCTCCGACCCGGGCGCGTTCGACGCGCTGTCGATGGCCGTGAAGGAGCTGGACGAGAGCCGCGGCACCGGCGGCAACTACGCCTTCTACCTGTCGATCCCGCCGAAGTTCTTCCCGCAGGTCGTCGAGCAGCTGCAGCGCAGCGGCCTGGCCGACCGCAAGGAGGGCGCCTGGCGCCGGGTCGTGATCGAGAAGCCGTTCGGCCGCGACCTGAAGACCGCGGTGGAGCTGAACGACACCGTGCACCGGGTCTTCCCCGAGGAGTCGATCTTCCGGATCGACCACTACCTCGGCAAGGAGACGGTGCAGAACATCCTGGCGCTGCGGTTCGCCAACACGATGTTCGAGCCGATCTGGAACCGCTCGTTCGTCGACCACGTGCAGATCACGATGGCCGAGGACATCGGGATCGGCGGCCGGGCCGGCTACTACGACGGCATAGGCGCCGCCCGCGACGTCACCCAGAACCACCTGCTGCAGCTGCTCGCGCTGACGGCGATGGAGGAGCCCACCTCGTTCAGCGCCGAGGCCGTCCGCGCCGAGAAGGCCAAGATCCTCGCCTCGGTGCGGGTGCCCGGCGACATCGCCCAGGCCACCGCGCGCGGGCAGTACGCGGCGGGCTGGCAGGGCGGCGTGAACGTCCGGGGCTACCTGGAGGAGGACGGCATCCCGGCCGACTCCCGCACCGAGACCTACGCCGCGATCAAGCTGGAGATCCAGAACCGGCGCTGGGCGGGCGTCCCGTTCTACCTGCGCACCGGCAAGCGGCTCAGCCGCCGCGTGACCGAGGTCGCGATGGTGTTCCAGAAGGCGCCGCACCTGCCGTTCTCCGAGACCGACACCGAGGAGCTCGGGCAGAACGCCCTGGTGATGCGGGTCCAGCCGGACGAGGGCATCACCGTCCGATTCGGCTCGAAGGTGCCCGGCACCTCGATGGAGATCCGCGACGTCAACATGGACTTCGCCTACGGCGAGTCGTTCACCGAGACCTCCCCCGAGGCCTACGAGCGGCTGCTGCTGGACGTGCTGATCGGCGACCCCCCGCTGTTCCCCCGGCAGGAGGAGGTCGAGCTGTCCTGGCAGATCCTCGACCCGATCACCGAGTACTGGGCGTCCCGCAGCGGGCTCGACCAGTACAAGTCCGGCGGCTACGGGCCCGCCAGCGCCGACGAGCTGATGGCGCGGGACGGGCGCACCTGGAGGCGGCTCTAAATGAACATCGATCTCACCGGCACCACCACCCGCAAGATCCAGGACGCGCTGACGCAGTCCCGGCACCTGATGGGCGGCCCGGCCGTCGGCATGGTGCTCACCCTGATCATCGTGACCGACGAGTCGGCGCAGTACGACGCGGTCCGCGCCGCGACCGAGGCGGCGCGCGAGCACCCGTGCCGGGTGCTGACCGTCATCTCCCGCGACCCGCGCGGCGGCTCGTCCCGGCTGGACGCCGAGATCCGGATGGGCGAGACCGGCCCCGGCGAGACGGTGCTGCTGCGCATGTACGGGCCGCTCGCCGAGCACGCCGACTCCGTCGTCGTCCCGCTGCTCATGCCGGACACGCCGGTCGTGACGTGGTGGCCGGGCGGCAAGGTGCCGAAGGTGCCGGCCGAGGACCCGCTCGGCGCGCTCGCGCAGCGCCGCGTCACCGACGCCTACGCGGCCCGCGACCGGCTCGGCACCCTCGCCCAGCTCGCGCGGGGCTACCGGCCGGGCGACACCGACTTCACCTGGACGCGGCTCACCGCGTGGCGGTCGCTGCTGGCCGCCGCGCTCGACCAGGACCACGACGAGATCGTGTCCGGCGAGGTCTCCGCCGAGCCGGACAGCCCGAGCGCGGAGCTGCTGGCCGCGTGGCTGTCGATCCGGCTGGGCGTGCCGATGCAGCGGACCGTGTCGGAAGGGCCCGGCCTCACCGGCGTCCGGCTGACCACGACCGGCGGCGACATCCAGATCCACCGCCCGGACGGGCGGGTCGCGACGCTGTGCCGGCCGGGCCAGCCCGACCGGCAGGTGTCGCTGCTGCGCCGCCCGATGCCCGAGCTGCTGGCCGAGGAGCTGCGGCGGCTGGACCCCGACGAGGTCTACCGCGACGCCGCCGGCCGGTTCGCCAAGGACCTCGCGCACGGCACGGCGGCGCCGGGCGTCGCCGGCGACCCGGTGTCGGCGACCCCCGAGGCGGCGGCGACCGAGGCCGCCGAGCAGCACGTGCAGGAGCGGCGGGGGGACGCGTGAGCGCCCCCGAGGTCCTGGTCCACCGCGGCCAGGACGTGCTCGCCGCGGCCGCCGCCGCGCGGCTGGTGACCCGGATCGCCGACGCGCAGGCGGCGCGCGGCTCGGCGTCGGTCGTGCTGACCGGCGGCGGCGTCGGTACGGCCGTGCTGGCCGCGCTCGCCGCCACCGCCGCGCGCGACGCGGTCGACTGGGGCCGGCTGGACCTGTGGTGGGGCGACGAGCGGTTCCGCCCCGCCGGGGACGCCGAGCGCAACGAGACGGGGGCGCGGGCGGCGCTGCTGGACCACGTCCCGGTCGACCCGGCGCGGGTGCACCCGATGGCGCCCTCGGACGGCCCGGACGGCGACGACCCGGAGGCGGCGGCGGAGCGGTACGCCGCCGAGCTGCGCGCCGCCGCCGGCCCGGCGGGCGGCCCGGTCCCGGTGTTCGACGTGCTGATGCTCGGCATGGGCCCGGACGCGCACGTCGCGTCGCTGTTCCCGGGCCTGCCGGCGCTGCACGACGAGCGCCCGGTGGTGGCGGTGCGCGACTCCCCCAAGCCGCCGCCGACCCGGATCTCGCTGACGTTCCCGTCGCTGCGCGCGGCGCGGGAGGTGTGGGTGCTGGCGGCCGGCGAGTCGAAGGCGGACGCCGTCCGGCTGGGCCTGGCGGCGGGCACGGAGCCGGAGAAGGCGCCGGTCGCCGGCGCGCGGGGCCGGGACCGCACCCTGTTCCTCCTGGACACCGCCGCCGCGTCCCGGCTGCCCCGCTGAGAGGAGACCGAAGAGTATCCGCGGTTCGGCATGCCTCGTGCTGAACCGTGCATAACCTGGGCACGTGAATATCTTGTGCACCCCTTGATCGGGGCATGACCCGCCGGTGCGGGTCGAGCAGGCGAGCGTGAGGAGTTCTCAGGTGCTCAAGGGTCGGACCGGGACGGCGGGCGCGGCGCTCGCAGGGGCGGTGCTGGTGGCCGTCGCGGGCTGCTCGTCCGGCGGCGGCGGCAAGGGCGGCGACGGCGGCGGGGCCAAGGCCGCGGACGCGGTGAAGCTGGCGATCACGCCCGCCACCGGGACGCGGCAGGCGGCGCCCGACAAGCCCGTCACCGTCACCGCGGACAACGGCAAGCTGACCAGCGTGACCCTCACCTACGGCCAGAAGGGCGCCAAGGCCGAGGGCACGCTGGCGGCCGACGGGAAGTCGTGGAAGTCGGCGTGGACGCTGCGTCCGTCCACGACGTACACGGTCACCGCGAAGGGCACCGGCGGGGGCGGCGAGGAGGTCACCGCGACCTCCACGTTCACGACGCTGAAGCCGGCGAAGAAGCTGACGTCCGGCATGTCGCCGCTGGACGGCGAGACCGTCGGCGTCGGCATGCCGGTGCAGCTGCTGCTGTCGCGGCCGGTGGGCACCAAGGCCGGGAAGATCGCGGTCGAGAAGGCCCTCGAGGTCCGCATGTCCGAGCCGGTCGAGGGCGCCTGGTACTGGATCAGCGACAAGGAGGTCGACTTCCGGCCCCGCGAGTACTGGCCGTCCGGGCAGAAGGTGAAGGTCGTCGCGCACCTGGCGGGGCTGAAGGTCGGCGACGGCGTCTACGGGGTGAAGGACCGCAGCGCGAGCTTCACGGTCGGACCGCGGCACATCACCACGATCGACGCGAAGAAGCACCGGGCGACGGTCACCGACGGCGGCAGGACCGTGCGGACGATGAAGGTCAGCCTCGGCAAGCCCGGCCACGACAGCTACAGCGGAACCATGATCGCCCAGGAGAAGGCGAAGGACATCATCATGGACTCCGCGACCACCGGCGACCCCGGCGAGTACCGGATCCCGACCAAGTGGAACGTCCGCCTCACCTACAGCGGGACGTTCGTCCACTCGGCGCCGTGGTCGACCGACGCGCAGGGCAACGACAACGTCAGCCACGGCTGCGTGAACGCCGCCCCCGCGGACGCCAAGTGGTTCTTCGACTTCACCAACCGGGGCGACATCGTCAAGGTGACCGGCACGTCGCGCAGGCTCCAGTTCGGCAACGGCCCCACACCGTGGGCGAAGTCGTGGGACGGCTGGCTGGCGGGCAGCGCCACCGGCCAGGCGGTGACGGGCAAGCCGCTCAAGTGACCCCCGCCCGTGTGCTCCCGGCGATCAAGGGCACACTTGGTGCCATGCAGAAGCTCTCCTTGGACGCACAGGTACGGGACCATCTGAAGCGCGCGGCGGCCGGCTCCACCGGGCGCAGCGCCGACACCGTCTACGGCGGGCATGAGCACGTCCTGCGCCAGACGCTCGTGGCCCTGACGGCGGGCACGTCGCTGTCGGAGCACGAGAACCCGGGCGAGGCGACCATCTACGTCCTGCACGGGCGGGTCCGGCTGGTGGCCGGGGAGAACCACTGGGACGGGATATCGGGCGACCTGCTGATCGTCCCCGACGCGCGGCACAGCCTGGAGGCGCTGGAGGACGCGGCGGTCCTGCTCACCGTCGCCAAGGCCGGCTGAGCCGCGCGGCCGGGGAGGTCAGTCGCGCCGCAGGTGCGCGTGGCAGGCGCCGGGTTCGGCGAAGGGCTCCAGCCGGTCGGCCTCGACCGGCGCGTCCAGCTCCTTCAGCGCGCCCTGCATCAGGCCGAGGTGGACGTCGCACACCAGCGGCCCGTACTCCTCGGCGAGCTCCAGGAACGGGCAGTGCCGCAGCCGGATGAGGTCGCCGTCGGGCCGGGGGGCGAAGTCCAGGTCGTCCAGCAGGGCGGTGAGCCGCTCGGTCGCCTCCGCGCCGGTGAGCCGCTGGAACGGCGGCGGCCGGTCGACCAGGAAGCGGCCCCACTCGCGGCCCGCCTGCGCGGCGCCCTCCCGGGCGGCGGGCCCCTCCGAGGCCAGCCGGCTGAGCAGGATCTGCGCGAGCAGCCGGTAGCCGCGGGCGCCGCCGCGGTCCATGCCGGCGCGCGGGGTGTAGACGGTGCGGGGCCGGCCGGGGCCGGTCGGCCGCTCGGCGGTCCGCTCGGCGGCGCCCTCGGCGGTCAGCGCGTCCAGATGGAACCGGGCCGTGTTGGCGTGGACGCCGAGCCGCTCGGCGACCTCGGCGACGCCCAGCGGGCCGCCGGCGTCGCGCAGGATGCCGAGGACCTCCTGGCGGCGGGAGTGTTCGGTGGACATGCCGCTCATCCCTCCCCCGCCGGCGGCTGGGCCGCGACCAGCGGATGGTCGCGGCTCTGCGCGCCGAGCCTGGACGCCCCGCCCGGCGAGCCGAGGTCGTCGAAGAACTCGGCGTTCGCCCGGGTGTAGGCCGTCCAGCGCTCCGGAAGGTCGTCCTCGAAGTAGATGGCCTCGACGGGGCACACCGGCTCGCAGGCGCCGCAGTCGACGCACTCCTCCGGATGGATGTAGAGGGCGCGCTCGCCCTCGTAGATGCAGTCGACCGGGCACTCGTCGACGCACGCGAGGTCCTTGACGTCGACGCAGGGTTCGGCGATCACGTAGGTCACGGGAGCTCCTCCTGGTCGGCCACGTTTCTAACAGTGCCACATGTAATAATAGGCGAACAGGGAGAGGAAAAGGGGTGACCATGCCAGACGTCTTCATCCAGGCGACCGAGACCGACCCCGCCGTCCGCGCCGCGGCCGTCGTCCGCCACATCCACGACCGGCTGCGCAACCGGCTGGCCTCACTGGCCGACCACGAGCCCGGCATCGTGGCCGGATTCTGCGCCGGCGAGCTGCGCCGCCACCTCGCCGCCGCCGACGAGGCACTGTACGCCCCGGCCGCGGGCTCCCCGGAGACCCGGCTGCTGGTCCGGGCGATGCGCACCACCGCGGCCGAGATCGAGCGGCGCATCGGCGTCCTGGACCCGTCCGGCGACCCGGCCGCGTTCGCCCGCAACATCGGCTCGGTGCTCGCCGTCCACTTCACCGTGGAGGAGACCGTCCTGCTCCCGGCCCTGGCCGAGATGCCCGGCGCCGACCTCGGCCTGCTGGTCGCCGACCTGCAGACGCTGCTGGACGGCGGGCGCCTGGAGCGGCCCGACGTCATCGACGTGCGCGAGATCCCGCGCGGGCAGAAGCATCCGCGCATCTTCGCACGGTTCTCCCGGCTGGCGCCCGGCGAGTCGTTCGCGCTGGTCAACAACCACGACCCGAAGCACCTGCGGCGCGAGTTCGAGGCCGCCCACCCCGGCGCCTTCACCTGGGAGTACGAGGAGACCGGCCCGGAGCTCTGGCGCCTGCGCATCGGCCGCCCCGCCTGACGCCCGCCCCCGCGCGGCCCTCCGGCATGTCGACCAAAGTCGGCGCCCCCCCTACCTGCGGCCGCTGGCCTGGGCGGACGGTGTGGCTACCGTGGGGCGCGTGGAACTCTTCCGGCGATCGTGGCGCGCATGGCTCGGCGACCTGGGCCTGACCGCCGCCGCGGGCGCGCTCGGCGTGCTGCTGCTGCTCGGGACGAAGGAGGACCCCCCTCCCGACGTGGCGATCGTGGTCCCGCGGGATCTCGCGATCGGCGCGGTCTGGCTGGTCTTCCTTCTGCTGTTCCGGCGCCGCCATCCGGTGGCCGTCGCGGTGACGATGATGTTCGCCCAGTGGACGGCGACGTCGGCGCTCGGCACGGCCGCGGTGGCCGTGTACTCCCTGGCGATGCTGCGTTCCTGGCGGGCCCTCCTGCCGGTCGCGGCCGCGAACATGGCGCTGATCGTCGCGCTGTTCTGGATCACCTCCACCTGGCAGCAGTTCCGCCAGGGCACCGTCGTCTTCGTGCTGATGTACGCGGTGCTGATCACGGCGGGCATGCTGGTCAGGTCGCGGCGGCAGCTGATCGCGTCGATGGAGGAGCGGGGCCGCGCCGCCGAGACCGAGCAGCGGCTGCGGGTCGAGGAGGCGCGGCTGCTGGAGCGCGAGCGGATCGCGCGGGAGATGCACGACGTCCTCGCGCACCGCATCTCGCTGCTGGCCGTGCACGCGGGGGCGCTGGAGTTCCGCCCGGACGCGCCCGCCGACCAGCGCGAGGCCGCCGGGGTCATCCGGCAGAGCGCCTACGAGGCCATGGAGGACCTGCGCGAGGTGATCGGCGTGCTGCGGGCCGGCGCGCCGGCCGCCGATCCGGAGCGGCCGCAGCCGACGCTCGCGGACGTGGCGGCGCTGGTGCTGGAGTCGCGGCGGGCCGGCGGGCGGATCACGCTGGAGGAGGACGTCCCCGACCCCGGCCGCGTCCCGGCCCGCGTCGGGCGGCACGCCTACCGGATCGTCCAGGAGGGGCTGACGAACGCGCGCAAGCACGCGCCGGGCGCGGACGTGCGGGTCGTCGTCCGCGCGGGCGCCGACCTGGACATCGAGATCGCCAACCGGCTGCCGCCCGGCCCGCCCGCCGCGCCGCTGCCCGGCTCGGGCACCGGGCTCGTCGGCCTCGCCGAGCGGGTCGCGCTGCTCGGCGGCACGCTGGAGCACGGCCGCACCGCCGGCGGCCGGTTCCGGCTGCGCGCCCGGCTGCCGCTCGGCGCCGCGCATGCCGCCGGGAGCGGCGGGAAGGGGGAGGTGCATGGCGAACTCCACTGACCGGCCCGTCCTGGAAGAGCTCGACCGCGCCGAGTGCCTGCGCCTGGTCTCCGGCGGCACCGTCGGCCGGGTCGCGTTCGACGACGGGGAGGGGCCGACGGTCATCCCGGTGAACTACGCCCTCGACGGCGACGCCGTGATCTTCCGGACGTCGTCGTCCGGCCGGATGAACCGCAGCCTGCTGACGTCGGTGGTCGGCGGGGAGGTCCGCGCGGCGTTCCAGGTGGACCGGTTCGACGAGGCCGACCGCATGGGGTGGAGCGTGCTGCTGCGCGGCGGCGTGCATCCGCTGTCGGACGAGGAGGTCGCGAGGGTCGCCCAGGTCGAGCCGTGGCCGGGCGACGACCGCGACGAGTGGTTCCGGCTGGCGGCGCACGAGGTCAGCGGCCGCCGCCTGCGCCGCCCCTGAGCGGCCCGTAGGGTGGCGGGATGGACTCCCCTCCCGTCCGCGTGCTGATCGTGGACGACGACGCGCTGGTGCGCGCCGGCCTGTCGATGATGCTGGCGAACGCCGGCGACCTGGAGGTGGTCGCGGACGTCGCCGACGGCGCCGAGGTCGTCGCCGCCGTGAACCGGCACCGGCCCGACGTCGTCCTGATGGACATCCGGATGCCGCTGCTGGACGGGCTCGCGGCGACCGAGCTGCTGCGCTCCCGCCGCGACCCGCCCGAGGTCATCGTCCTGACGACGTTCGACACCGACGACCACATCCTGCGAGCGATGCGGGCGGGCGCGAGCGGCTTCCTGCTGAAGCACACCCCGCCGCCGGAGATCATCCGCGCGATCCGGCAGGTCGCGGCAGGCGAGCCGATGATGTCCCCGGCGGTGCTGCGCAAGATGATGGCCTACCTCGCCGAGAGCGGCGGCGACCCGCGCCGGGACCGCGCCCGCGAGCTGCTGGCCCGGCTGAGCGACGGGGAGCGCGCGGTGGCCGCCCTCGTCGGCCGGGGCCGGACCAACAGCGAGATCGGCCGGGAGCTGTCGCTGAGCGTCGCCACCGTGAAGGCGTACGTGTCGCGGCTGCTGGCGAAGCTCGACCTGAACAACCGGGTGCAGGTCGCCCTGCTCGTCCACGACGCCGCCCTCGGCGACTAGCGCTCGGCTAGCGTCCCCCGGGGCGCCAGCGGGACGTCCCGGAGCAGCAGCGCCGCCGCGAGGCCGGCCGCGAGGACGGGCAGCGCGGCGACGAAGACGCCGGAGAACGCGTCCGCGAAGGCGGCGGCGACGCCGTCCCGCACGGGTCCGGGCAGGGTGGCGAGGACCTCCGGGCGGACGGCGTCGGCGAACGCGGGGACCCGCCCGTCCGGGACGCGCCGGACGACCTCCGCGGCGAACCGGTTCGTCATGATCGCGCCGAAGACGGCCATTCCGGTGGCGGTGCCGAGCATCCGGGTCGCGAACACGCCGGAGCTCGCCGCGCCGAGGTCCCGCTGCGGCGCGGCGTTCTGCGCGATCAGCACGACGACCTGCTGCGACAGCCCCGCCCCGAACCCGAGGACCGCCATGAAGCAGCCGGCGGTGAACAGGCTGGTACCGGCGTCCATCGTGGCCAGCAGCGCGATGCCGGCCAGGCTGATCGCCATGCTCGCCGCCGGGAGCCGGTGGTAGCGGCCGGTGCGGTGGATGTAGCGGCCGGCGCCCATGGAGGCGGCCAGCAGGGCGGCCATCATCGGCAGGAGCAGCAGGCCGGACCTGGTGGCGTCCACTCCCCCGACGACCTGGAAGAACATCGGCAGGTACGTCGCGAGCCCGAACCCGGTGGCGCCGCCGACGGCCGCGACGACGCAGGCGACGCCGAACGACCGGTCGCGGAACAGCCGGGGCGGGATGACGGGTTCGGCGGCCCTCCGCTCGGCGAGGACCCACACCGCGAACAGGGCCGCGGCGCCCGCCGCCAGCGCGAGGACGACCGGCGAGCCCCACGCGTAGCGCGTCCCGGCCCAGCTGGTGAACAGCGTGAAGCAGGTGACCGCCGCGCCGAGCAGGACGATGCCGGGGTAGTCGATCCGGGACCGTCCGGCCGGCTCCGGCAGGCGCAGGAACAGCAGGGTCGTCGCGGTGGCCGCGATGCCGAGCGGCATGTTGAGGTAGAACACCCACCGCCACGACGCGTGGTCGGTGAGGAACCCGCCGACCAGCGGCCCGGCGATGCCGGACACCGCGAAGATCAGCGCGGAGTACCCCTGGTACTTGGCGCGCTCGCGGGGCTCGAACAGGTCCCCGGTCACCGCGAACATCGAGCTCATCAGGCAGCCGGCGGCGGCGCCCTGCACGACGCGGAACGCGATCAGCCAGTCCATGCCCGGCGCCGCGCCGCACGCCGCCGACCCGGCCAGGAACCCGATCAGCCCGGTCAGCAGGACCGGCCGGCGCCCGAACAGGTCGCCGAGGCGCCCCGACAGCGGGACGGTGACGCTGGTGGCCAGCACGTACGCCGTCGAGACCCAGGCGATCCGGTCGAGGCCGCCGAGGTCCCCGACGATCGTGGGCAGCGCGGTGCCGAGCACCGTCGCGTCCAGCGAGGACATGAGCCCGGCGAGCATCAGCCCGCCGAACACCCAGAGCCGCTCGCGGCGGCCCATCGACACGGTCGATCCGATCATGTGCACCTCACATTCATATGCGTTTCTCAGATAAATGCTAAGAGCACACAGATGAGTTGCGCAAGCCCACTAGACTGAGTGCCATGGGCGAGGAGGCACTGGACTCGGTCGAGCGGAGCATGGTCCGGCTGCGCCGCGGCATGTCCCGGCAGCGGCTCGGCAAGGCCGCGATCCGGGACCACAACCTCCCCGTGGACGTGCAGGTCCTGCACGTCGTGGACGTCGTCGACGAAGGCCCCGACCGTCCCGGCGAGGAGATGAGCGTCGGCCTGGTCGCCGCCCGCCTCGGTGTGGACGCCTCGCGCGGCAGCCGCATCGTCGCCGAGGCGGTCAAATCCGGCTATGTCCGGCGCGTCGCGTCCCAGGAGGACGGCCGCCGCATCCACCTGGAACTCACCGACGCCGGCCGCAGCGTCGTCGAGGCCACCCGCCGCACCCGCCAGGAGCACTTCGCCAAGGCCATGGGCGGCTGGACGCCCGCCGAGCGCGCCGAGTTCGCCCGCCTCCTCGCCCGGTTCGTCCACACCTACGAGGACTGACCCGCCCGCCGCGCCCGGCGGGAGTGCGCCCGGCCTCTCGTGCGGGGCCGACGTCCACCGCGCATCATCCCCTGGTCGCAGGTCGGAGGCGTCCGGATACATCCGGAGTTGCGGGCCCGCGGCCGTGAGCCGCGACCGGCGGCGGACGGTGCGGGGCGGATCGCCCGCCTAGGCTGGTCGCATGGGTGGTCACCGCGGTCTGCCGGTGCCGCACGGCCGGTTCCGGGACGCGGCGCTGGCCGGCGGCGTGCTCCTGGTGGTGGCCGTCAGCAGCCTGAACTCGTTCATCGGCGCGGCCGAGGAGTCGCCGGGGCGGAAGGCGGCCGGCTGGGCGCTGATCGTCCTCGCCTGCGGGGCGCTGTACTTCTCCCGCCGGTTCCCGGTCGCCGTCGCGTCCCTCGCCCTCGTCGCCACCGGCGCGTACTACGTCGTCAGCGTCAACGACGGCGGGCTGATGATCGCGCTGATCGTGGCGCTGTACATGACCGCGGCGTGCGGCAGGCTCCAGGCGGCCGTCGTCCTCGCTGCGCTGACCGTGATCGGGACGGGCACCGGGACGCTGGCCGGGAACGACGACGTCAACGCCGTCGCCCTGTTCATGCTGGCCGGCTGGGTGGTGGCCGTGGTCGCGCTCGGCCGGGTCTGGCACGGCCGCCTCGCCTACCTGCGGGAGGCCGAGCGCCGCGCCGCCGGCGAGGAGCGGCTGCGCATCGCCCGCGAGCTGCACGACGTCGTCGGGCACCACCTGTCGCTCATCAACGTCCAGGCGGGGACGTCGCTGCACCGCTTCCACCGGGACCCGGCGCAGGGCGAGGCCGCGCTCGCCGCGATCAAGGAGTCGAGCCGGGAGGCGCTGCGCGACCTCCGCGCGACGCTCGGGATCCTGCGGCAGGCCGACGAGGAGGCGCCGACCGCGCCCGCGCCCGGCCTGGACGGGATCGCCGAGCTGATCGGGTCCGCGCGGTCGGCGGGGCTCACGGTGCACAGCCGTGTCGCGGGCGCGGCCGATCCGCCGACCGAGGTCGGGCTCGCCGCCTACCGGATCGTCCAGGAGTCGCTGACGAACGTGTCGCGGCACGCCCCCGCCGCGCAGGTCACCGTCAGCGTCGAGGACGCCGGCGCCGCGGACGGGCCGGGCGAGCTGCGCATCGAGGTGGCCGACGACGGCCCCGGGCAGGGCGCGGGCGCGCCCGGTCACGGCGTGCGGGGCAGCGGCGTGCGGGGCATGCGGCAGCGGGCCCGCGCGCTCGGCGGGGAGCTGACCGCGGGCCCCGGGCCGGACGGCGGCTTCCTCGTCCGGGCGCGGCTGCCCTACCGGAACGGGGCGTCCGGCCGATGATCGAGGTCCTGCTGGCCGACGACCAGGGCCTGGTCCGGGCCGGGTTCCGCTCCATCCTCGACGACGAGGACGACATCACGGTCACCGGTGAGGCCGCCGACGGCGAGCAGGCCGTGGCCGCCTGCCGCGCGCTGCGTCCGGACGTGGCGCTGCTCGACGTGCGGATGCCCCGGATGGACGGCCTGGAAGCCGCCCGGCGGATCACCGCCGACCCGCGCCTCGACGGCGTCCGGGTCGTCATCCTCACCACGTTCGACCTGGACGAGTACGTGTACGGCGCGCTGCGCGCCGGCGCGACCGGCTTCCTGCTGAAGGACACCGAGCCGGCCGAGCTGATCCAGGCCGTCCGGGTCGCGGCGCGCGGCGACGCGCTGATCACCCCGTCGGTCACCCGGCGGCTCATCGGGGAGTTCGCCGGGCGCGTCGAGGTCCCCGATCCGGGGCCCCGGCTGAGGTCGCTGACCGAGCGGGAGCGCGAGGTCATGCTGCTCGTCGCCGCCGGGCAGAGCAACGACGAGATCGCCGCCCGGCTGGTGCTGAGCCCCGCCACCGTGAAGTCGCACGTGAGCCGCGTCATGGCGAAGGCGGGCGTCCGCGACCGCTCGCAACTGGTCGTGCTCGCCTACGAGTCCGGCATGGTCAACCCGCGCTGGATGCGACCCGGGCTGTAGCCGGGCCGCCGGGCCCGCAACTTCCGGGGTGGCCCGGATGCCGACCGCAGGCCGATGCCGGGCGGCACGCCGCGCGCCGACGCTGGAGGCATGAACCTTCCCGGCGCCCTCATCGGTTTCGCCGTCGGCGGAGCCGCGGGCTTCCTGCTGACCGAGACGGTGGGCGCGTTCTTCACCTTCGTGATCGACCGGACGCTCGACGTCGACGGCACGCCCGTGCTGCTCGCCGCCTTCATCGCCGTGCCGATCCTGACCGCCCTGCTCGGCGCCGTGATCGGCGCCCGCTTCACGAACCGAGGTTGACGTGCCGATACCCACCTCCCCGGGCCGCTTCGGGCGCCTGGCCGGCTGGTCGCAGCGCCACCGCTGGACCGCGCTCCTGCTGTGGGTCGCGGTGGTCGCGGCGATCACGGTCGGCTCGCAGGCCGCCGGCAGCGCCTACCACAACGACTTCGCGCTGCCCGGCACCGAGTCGCAGGCCGCCGCCGACCTGATGACCGAGCACGGCTCCCGGCAGGCGGACGCCACCGTCCAGATCGTCGCGGCCGACGAGCGGGGCCTGGCCGGCGACCGCGCGGACATCGGGCGGATGCTCGACCAGGTCCGCGGCCTGCCCGGCGTGACCGGCGTCGGCGAGCTGTCGGTCTCCGGGCCGGGGACCATCGGCTACGCGACGGTCACCCTGGACGGCACGGCGCAGGACGTCCCCGCGGAGCAGGTCACCAAGATCATCGAGACCGCCCAGGGCGCCGCCGGGGACGGGCTGCGCGTCGAACTCGGCGGCGACCCGGTGCGCGGCGCCGAGGAGGGCGGGGGCGGCGCGGCCGAGGGCGCGGGCATGCTCGCGGCCCTGGTCATCCTCGTCCTGCTGTTCGGCTCGCTCGTCGCCGCCGCGCTCCCCCTCGTCACCGCCCTGTTCGCGGTCGGCGGCGCGGTCGGCCTGATCGCGCTCGCCTCGCACGTCTTCACCGTCGCCGACTTCACCCCGCCGATCATGATGCTGATCGGGCTCGGCGTGGGCGTCGACTACGCGCTGCTGATCTTCTACCGGTACCGGCAGGAGCTCCGCGACGGCGCCGGCCCGGCCGCCGCGACCCGCCGCGCGCTGGACGCCGCCGGGCGCACCGTCTTCTTCGCCGGCTGCACCGTCATCATCGCCCTGCTCGGCCTCATCGCCCTCGGGCTCGGCTCCCTGCAGGGCGTCGCGCTCGCCGTGGCCCTGACTGTGCTCGTCACGATGGCGGCGTCGCTGACGCTGCTGCCCGCGCTGCTCGGCGTCTTCGGGGGCCGGATCCAGCGGCAGGTGCTCAAGCGGGCGGCGAAGGCCCGGCCCGGTGAGAGCCGCTGGCACCGGCTGGCGGCGGCCGTCCAGCGCCGTCCGGTCCCGGCGCTGCTGGCCGCCGTCATCGCGCTGCTCGCGCTGTCGGCGCCCGCGCTGCACATGCGCCTGGGCTTCGCGGACGCCGGAAACGACGCGCCGTCCAGCACCAGCCGCCAGGCGTACGACCTGCTCGCCGAGGGCTTCGGGCCCGGCTTCAACGGCCCGCTCATCATCGTCGCGAAGGGCGACGCCGCGCCGCTCCAGTCGACGCTGACCCAGACGAAGGGCATCGCCGCGGCGACTCCCCCGATCCCGTCCGAGGACGGCGCGGTCTCCGCCGTGATCGCCTACCCCGCCACGGCCCCGCAGGACGAGGCGACCACCGACCTCGTCCACGAGCTGCGCGACCGCGTGCTCCCATCACTCTCGGCCCGGACCGGCACCGACTACCTGGTCGGCGGCCCGACCGCGGCGACCCAGGACTTCTCGGACGCGGTGTCGGCGCGCATGCCGCTGTTCGTCGCCGTCGTCGTGGGGCTGTCGGCCCTGCTCCTGATGATCGTGTTCCGCTCGGCGCTGATCCCGGTCAAGGCCGCGCTGCTCAACCTGCTGTCGATCTCCGCCGCCCTCGGCGCGATCACCCTGGTGTTCCAGGACGGCCGGTTCGGCGCGCAGAGCGGCCCCATCGAGGCGTTCATCCCGGTGATGATCTTCGCGATCGTGTTCGGGCTCTCCATGGACTACGAGGTCTTCCTGGTCTCCCGCATCCACGAGGAATGGGAGCGCACCCGGGACCCGTCCCGCGCCGTCCGCGAGGGCCTGGCCGCCACCGGCAAGGTGATCACGGCCGCCGCCGCGATCATGATCGTCGTGTTCGCGGCGTTCATCCTGAGCCCGGACCGGATGCTCCAGCAGTTCGGCCTGGGCCTCGCCGTGGCCGTCCTGCTGGACGCCGTGATCATCCGCTGCCTGATCGTCCCGGCCGTCATGCAACTCCTGGGCAGGCACGCCTGGTGGCTGCCCGCGCCCCTCGCCAGGCGCCTGCCGAGGGTCGCGTTGGAACATCCGTGACCGGTGGCCGGGGCCGGCCCGCGACGGCCCCGGCTCATTCGCCGAAGTCGCGCTCCAGCACGGTGAGGGCCGCCGGCGGATTGAGGCGCCGCGCGTTCTCCAGGACGCTCTCCCCACCCTGGTCGCCCTGGAGGATGTTCACCACCACCCGCTCGCGCTCGGCGCCCCGTCCGAAGACCCCCTCCTCGGCCAGCCGCGCCACCAGTGCATCGAACGACAGCCCAAGATCGTCCCAGACCCGGGGACGGCTCTCAGCCCAACCGGGTGCGGAGGAGGCAGAACTCGTTGCCCTCCGGGTCTTGCAGGACGACCCAGCTCTCCTCCCCCGTCTGCCCGACGTCCGCGTGCCGCGCGCCTGCCGCCAGCAGCCGCTCGAGCTCGGCGTCCTGGTCGCGGTCGGTGGCGTTGACGTCGAGATGCAGTCGCAGCTTGCCGGTCTTCGGCTCATCGGTGCGGTCGAACACGAGCGTCGGCTGCAGCCCTCCGAACCCTTCCCGGGGCCCGATCTCGACGGCCTCCCCCTCCCGGCCGAGCACCTCGAACCCCAAGATCTCGCACCAGAACGCCGCGAGCCCTTCCGGATCCCGGCAGTCGACGACCAGCTCACTGATCCTGGAGGCCATACCCGCTCCCTCCTCGCCGTCCCGTCTCACGGAACGTTCCCTGGGACCTCATCGCGTAGAACCCCTGGCGATCTGCGCGATCGTGGACGCGGACACGTACATGCGGCCATTGGAGCAGCACGCGAGCGCCTTCGCCGCTGCAGACCACCCCAGGGGCGGCCTCCGGCTCGGGGACACCGGCGGCTTGGGAGAGCGAACCGATGTCCATCCGCCGGTGGTCGAGCAGCCGCGCCAGCAGCAACCCGAATGCCGGAAATTTCACCACCACAGCATGCCAGCCACCGGCACCGGATGGCGGGATGGGCTTGATCTCGGCTCCGCTCCGGGTCACTCTGCCGATATGCGCGTCCTCCCGGAGTGAAGGCGGGGCCGGCCCATGGCCGAAGGTGTCTCTAGGCGGTCCGATGAGGTGGCCGGCTCCTCGCTTCACTATCAGGCCTCCCCGCCCGCAGGGCTCGGCTTCCTTGCCCTGCTCCTGGCGATAGGGACGCTGGTCGCGCTCGTCTCGCCCGCCTTGGACGCGGGCCTGCCGGCGTTCTGGCTGACCTTCGCCGCGGCCCTGACCGGCGCGCTCATCACGTCCGTGCCGGAACGCCGCGTCGTGCTGACGGAAGGCGGGCGGCTGCTCATCACCGGGTTCGGGCAGCATGTCGACATTCATGCGGGCCGTATTCTCGCGGTCAGCCTGCCGCGGAGGGCGCGTCTCGGGTTCGGGTTCGCGGTGCTCCGCTGGGACGGCGGGAAGCTCAAGGTCTGGCAGACCATGAAGTACGCGCCCGAGCAGCACTCCAGGTGGTCCTTCAAGCACGTCTCCGGGCACGGCGGCAAGGACTTCGGTGACCTGGTGTACCGCCTCCGCCTGCACAATCCGGCGCTGGTCATCGAGGGCGTCGAGCCGCCGCCGTGGGCCGTCCCGCCGCCCGTACCGCCGTATCCGCCCTGGCGGCGGTCGTGATCAAGGAGGACGTATCGTCGCTTTTGTGAAGCCGATCATGCTCGGTGAGGTGGATCCCGAGGACGCGCGGACGGTGGTGGGCGGCAAGGCGCGGGGGCTCGCCGTGCTGCGGCGGCACGGTTTCCGAGTCCCCGCGACCTGGGTGGTCCCCGCCGGCCCGGCCGCGGCCGATCCGGACCTGAGCGGGCTCGCCGGGCCCGGCCTGTGGGCCGTCCGCAGCTCCGCCTCCGTCGAGGACGATCCGGTCCACTCCTTCGCCGGGCTGTTCCGCACCGAACTCGGGGTCGGCTTCGGCGGCCTCCCGGCGGCCATCGCCCGGGTCGCCCGGTCGGGGGCCGGTGCGCGCGTCCGGGCCTACCAGGCGAGGGCGGGCCTCGCCGTCCGGGACGTCGAGGTCGCGGTCGTGCTGCAGCGGTACGAGCCGCCGCGGGAGTCCGGGGTGTGGATCGGACGGGGCCTGGAGGCCGGCCGGCTGGAGTGGGCGTCCGGCGCCGCCGAGGAGTGGACGGCCGGGAGCGGAGCCGGGCCGGTCGGCCGTGCCTGCCTCGGTGTGCAGCGCGCGCTGGGGGCCGCGGCCGATCTGGAGTTCGCCGTGCTGGCCTCCGGTCTGGTCTGGGTGCAGTACAGACCGGTCACCCGGCCGGTGCCGGAGCCCGCCGCCGGCGGTGGCGGGCCGCTCACCGGCGTCCCGGCGGCTCCGGGCGTGGCCGAGGGGACGGTGGTGTGCGCGTCCGATCCGGGCGATCCGGCGTGGCGGCCCGGGTCGGTGCTGGTGATCGCGGGTAACGGCCCGGAGTGGGTGCCGCTCATGGCGGAGGCGGCCGCCGTGGTCACCACCGCCGGCGGGAGCCTCTGCCATGCCGCCATCGTCGCCCGCGAGCTCGGGGTGCCGTGCGTGACCGGCGTCGGGGACGCCCTCGTCCGGCTGCGCACCGGGATGCGCGCCGAGGTCGACGGCGCCCGCGGCGCGGTCAGCGTGACGGGCCGGTGAGCAGGACGAGCAGTGCGTACAGGTCGCCCACGGTCTCCACGTCGGCGATGGCGGGCGCGTCGATCAGCGCCGCGCCGTAGGTCTGCTCCAGGACGAGGAGCAGCTCCATCGCGTCGAGGGAGTCGATCCCGAGACCCCGCGCGATGTCGTCCTCCATGCGGATGGTGCGCCGGATCCGCTTGGCGGCCTCGTAGGCGTCCTCCAGGACGGTGAGGAACTCATCCCGTGAAGGTGGGCTCGGCATGGACCTCTCCCGTCGTGCCGTCGATGGTGATCATGTCGCCGGGGCGCAGGGCGGCGGCGCCGGGGTGGCCGACCACGGCCGGGACCCGGTGCTCCCGGGCCAGGATGGCGATGTGGGACATCGCGCTGCCGCGGCCGGTGACGACCCCGCCGACCAGGCCGAGCAGCGGGGCGACGTCGGCGTCCGCCGACTCGCAGACCAGGATGGCGGTGCGGTCGCCGGGGATGTCGTCGGCGGGCGGGCGCACCACCACGCCGGTCACGCGGCCGGGCGACACGCCGCTGCCCGCCGCCGGGGCGGCGGCCCGGCCGCGCCGCGCGCCGCCGCCGCTGCCGCCGGAGAAGTCGAGCCGTCCGGGCATCGGCTCGTCCACCGCCTCGGCGCAGGCCGCCGCCCGGTCCGCCGCGCGGCCGGCGAGACCGGGCGCGCGGTGCAGGCGGCGTAGCTCCTCGATGGTGAGGTAGGGCCAGTCCGCGTCGCCGAGCGGCCAGTGCCGGACCAGCTCCGGCAGGACGCGGCGGTGGACGTGCAGCACCCGCATGACCAGCGATTTCGAGTGCTCCCTCGAGGCCATCGTCTCCGCCATGACGCGGGCGAGGGCGGCGGCCAGGCGGCGGCGGCCCGGGCCCAGCATGCCGAGCGCGGCCTCGGCCGGGTCGACGAGGGGGCCGGCGTCCGGGCCTGCGGGCGCGGGTTCGGCGCGGCGCCGGGCACTGAACCGGGACCACGGCGCCCGGTCCTCGGCCACCTCGTAGAAGGACGTGCCGAGGAACCCGCCGGGCGCGAGATCGCCGGAGAAGGCGTGCAGCCGCTCCCACACCAGTTCCGCGGGGCGGTTCAGCCACGGCGTGACGGCCTCGGCGTGCGGGACGACCAGCCCGTTGACCCGCCGCTGCACGACGCCCAGCGGAACCAGCCCGGTGGTGGCGACGATGTGGGCGTCCCAGGCGTCGTCCAGGACGGGGGCGGCGCGCGTCAGGACCTCGACCAGGGCCGCCTCGCCGCCCAGCGACACGGCGGTGCGGGCGAGCAGCTCCAGGTCGGCGATCTCCTCCTCCAGCCGCCGCAGCGCGGGGCCGAGCCGGGTCAGCTCCCGGATCAGCCGGGGCAGCGCGGCCGCCTGGCGGAGGGCGCCCTCCCGCGCCCGGCCGGGCCGCGGCGGGCGGGTGCCCTCGAAGTAGGCGGCGGTGACGTCCTCCGGTGCGACCAGCGGCAGCCGGCCCGCCAGCCGCGTGTAGGCGGACAGGTTGTGGTACGGCTTGCACGCGAAGTAGCCGAGGAACACGTAGTGGCTGCCCTGCACCCAGGGGCGCTCCCCGAAGCAGCGGGCGGCGAGGCGCCGGGTGGCGCGCTCCATGGGCGTGCCGACCAGCGACCAGGACACCGGGGAGATCCGGTCCGGCGCGACCTCGCCGAAGTTCCCGGCGCTGTAGACGGGGAACGCCGGGTGCGGGTCGGTGTCGATCGGCGGGAAGTGAGCGGTCACGCGAAGACCTCCCGGCCCGTCGCCTCCAGGTATCCGGCCGGGCAGCGCGGCGGGCCGCCGGGGACGGCGTCCAGGACGGCCGGGTCCAGGTCGAACCACGGCTCGCAGTAGCCGAGCAGGGCCGGCGGCACGCCGGCACGGGACGCGAGCGCGCGCTGCAGGCGCCCCGCGGCGGTGCTGTCGACGATGCGCGGGACGCGTCCGAGGGGGCGGCACAGCGCCCGGAGCACGTCCGCCAGCGTCGGGCCGTCCGGGTCGAACCAGGTCCAGGTCCCTCCCGTGGCGGGCGCCTCGACCGCGCGGGCGACGACCTCCGCCGCGCCCGTCACCTCGCCCGGGTAGCACGGGAACTCCCCGCCCCCGCGCAGGTGGACGGGGTACCCCTGGAGCAGCGGGCGCACGGCGGCGAGCAGCCCGTGCCGGGCCGACAGGGTCCCCGGTGACACGGGGACGCCCAGCAGCGGGCCGAACCGCACGTTCGTGGACGGCACATCACGCGCCGCCCGCACGAGGCCCTCGGCGGCGTACTTCCCGTACTCGTACCAGTTGCGGAACGTCTGGCCGACGTACAGCTCGCGGTTCCCGGCCCGGCCGGAGGCCCGTCCGAGCGCGAGGAGGGACGACACGTGGACGAGGCCGGTGAACCGCTCGCAGCCGCGCGCCAGCGCGAGGACGTTGCGCACCCCGGCGGCGTGCAGGTCCAGGGCCTCGGCCGGCCCGGCGTCCCAGTCGACGCTGCCGAAGGCGGTCACGATGTGGGTCACCTCGGCCCTGACCTCGTCGAGGGCGTCTCCCGCCAGCGCGAGGGACGGCCGGGTGGCGTCGCCCCGCAGGGCGCGCCGCGCGGGCCCGCCGCCGGAGCGGCCGAGTCCGATCACCTCGTGCCCGGCCCACTCCAGGCGCGCGCACACCGCGCCGCCCAGGTAGCCGGAGGCGCCGACGACCAGGATCTTCATCCGGGGAACCTCGCCATCGAGCCGCCCGCGACCGGGCGGCCGGGGCCGCGCGGCGGCGCGCCGAACAGCAGCCCCGCGAGCAGGCCGGGATCGGCGGCGGGCAGCTCGCCGCCGAGCAGCGCCGCCAGCCGGGGGCGGGCGAAGACGCGGTCCAGCCCGACGTAGCGCAGCCCGATCAGCGCGTTGCGCGCCGCCGGCGCCATCGGCAGGAAGCGGTGGGCGTTCTGGCTGGTCCAGACGATCTGCCGGGCCGTCGCGGAGACGACCCGCGGGGGGCGGCGGAACCGCTCCGGGTCGGCGGTGAACGCCGCGTCGAGCAGGCCCCGCACGCTGGGGGCCGATTCGCCGAGGCCGAGATGGCAGATCAGCGGCCCGGCGTCCGGCGGGCCCGCGTCCGGCCGCCCCGGGTCCGGCGCGCCGGTGAGGCGGCGCGCCGCGCGCAGCAGCGTCCGCGCGGCCACGTCCCTGGGGAGCGCGTCCACGCGGGCGGCGGTCATGGCGGGCAGGATCCCGCCGGGCAGGTCGTCCCACCGGTCGGCGAGCATGTAAAGGGAGTTGCGGCGCAGCGTCCGTCCCGTCGCGGCGCTGCCGACCAGCGCGCACAGCCGCAGGACCAGCAGCGGCGCGTCCTCGGCCGCGAGTTCCGCCAGGCGCCGCTCCGCGAGCCACTTGGCCTGCTCGTAGACGGTCCGGTCGGCCCGGCGCGGGTAGGGCAGCTCGACGATCTCACCGATCGCGCCGCCCGCCGCGTAGGCCGACCCGGCGTACAGGTAGGGGACGCGGCGGCCCGACCGGGCGGCGAGCTCGCGCGCCAGCAGGTAGCCGTGCTCGGCGCCCAGCACGTGGGTGGTGTAGAGGTCGGCGGCGCGCCCGGCCCAGTTGGTCTCGCCGGCCAGGTTGACGACCGCGTCGGCCGCGCCGGCGAGCCGCCGCACCGCCTCGTCGTCGAGGCCCCAGCGGGGCGACCGGACGTCGCCGTGCACGGGCTCGCCCACCAGTGCCGGGTCGGGCGCCCGGAGCCGTCCCGTCCGGCGGCCCCGCTCCGGGACGCGCAGGAGCGGGACCATGGTGCAGCCCGCCTCCCCCATCGTCTCCAGCAGGCCGGCGCCGAGCTGGCCGGTGGCGCCCGCCACGAGCAGCCTCACGCGCCGCCTCCCACGGTGGCGTCGTAGGCGGCGAAGTCGGGGACGAGCCCGGCCGCCACCATCTCCCACATCATCTCGTCGGTCCCGCCGCCGACCCGGCCGATCCTGACGTCGCGCCACATCCGCGCCATGGGGGTCTCGTCCTCCAGGTATCCCATCCCGCCGAACAGGTGCATGCACTCGGTGACGGTCCGCTCGGCGAGCCGGACGGCGGTGACCTTCAGCGCGGCCGCCTCCCGCGCCCCGGCGCCGCCCGGCTGGAACGCGGTCGCGGCCGCGCCGTGCACGCCCGAGCGCAGCACGACCAGCTCGGCCTGGAGCTGCGCCAGCCGCAGCCGGAGCGCCTGGTGCTCGATCAGCGGGCGGCCGAACTGGCGGCGCCGGTGCAGGTGCGCGCAGGCCAGCCCGATCGCCAGCTCGCAGACGCCGGCGGCGTGCGCCGCGACGGCCATCCGCTCGTGGCTCAGCGCCCAGGTCGCGGCGGTCAGGCCGAGCCCGGGGCGGCCCAGCACCGCCTCGTCGGGCACCCACGCGTCGATCGCCGTCCACGTGGTCTCCAGCGACGCGGCGCCCAGCTTGGCCAGCCTCTTGATCTCGCGCAGGCCCTCGGCGGGGACCCGGACCAGGCTGAGCGCGGCGAGCCCCGAGCCGCCCGTCCGGCACAGGACCAGGGCGAAGTCGGCGGCGCGGCCGAGCGACAGGTACTTCTTCTCGCCGCGCACGCGCCAGCCCGCGCCGTCCCGGACGGCCGTGGTGCCGATGCCGTTGATGTCCGAGCCGCCGGCGGGCTCGGAGGCGCCGAAGCAGCCGACCAGGTCGCCGGCCAGGACGCCCTCCAGGGTGCCGGCGAGCAGGTCGGACCGGCCGTAGCGGGCGAGGGCCGCGGCCACGGTCTCCACGACGACGCCCACGCCGATGCCGACCCCGCCCGCCCGCGCCAGTTCCTCCGCCAGGATCGCGGCGCGGCCCGGATCGCCGCCGGGGAGCGGCGTCCAGCGCTCGCGGACGAGCCCGACACGGCCCAGCGCGGCCAGCGCGGCGCGGGGGAACTCGCCGGCCTCCTCCGCCGCCGCCGTCAGCGGCATGACCCCGTCCCGGACGGCGGCGCGCACGCGGTCCCGGAAGGCGTCCACGTGCGGGCCGCTGAGGCCGGCCGCGTAGAGCGGCCCGGTCACCGCCCGGCCCCCGCGGGCTCGGACGCCGGCAGCGGGCGTCCGTCGATCTCCCCGGCGAGCAGCCTCCGCCACATCGACCGGCGGCGCGGCTTGCCGCTGGAGGTCAGCTCGATCGCCCCGGCTCTGACCCGCACCACCCGTACGTCCGCGTCCGGGCCCACGAGCGGGGCGAGGCAGGCGGCGACGCCCTCCGCGGACGGCGCGGCGGTGAGCACGCACACCACGGGGCCGTCGTCCAGGTACCCGGCGAGCACCGCGGTCCGGTGCCGTGTCAGCAGGCCCTCCTCGGCGAGGGCCGCCTCCAGTTCCTCCACGTACACGTTGCGTCCCCGCACCTGGAGGCTGTCGCCGATGCGGCCCACGACGTAGAGCTCCCCGTCGAGCACGAAGCCGGCGTCGCCGGTGAACAGCACGCCGTCCTCGAACCGGGTGGCGGGGTCCTCCTGGGCGCTGGTGTGACCCTGCGCCACCGAGGGTCCGGCCACGGTGATCTCGCCGAGGCTCCCGTCCGGGACGCGGCGGCCCGCGTCGTCGGCGATCCGCACGGTGAGCCCGTCGAGCGGCGTCCCGCAGCCCACATGCCAGACGCCGGGGCCGGCGGGCACGCGCCGCGAGACCTCCGCCGAGCCGAGCAGCGGCAGCGGCTCCCCCGTCCGGAGGGGCCCCGGGGCGACCGCGACGGCCCGCGCGACGCGGCCCAGCGGCGCGCAGGTGACGCCGAGCGTCGCCTCCGCCAGCCCGTAGGCGGGGCGCAGCGCCGACGGCCGCAGGCCGCAGGGGTCCAGCAGGTCCAGGAACGCGGCGGCGGTGTCCAGGCGCACCCGCTCGGCGCCGGTGACGACCGCCTCGACCCCGGACAGGTCGAGCCCGCCGAGCTGCTCGGGCCGGACGCGCCGCACGAGGTACTCCAGGCCGAAGTTCGGCATCAGCATGACCATGCCGGGCCGGGCGTGGTGCTCGCGCAGCCAGCGCAGCGGCCGCTGGACGAACTGCTCGGGCCGCATCAGCGCGACCGGCTCGCCCCGGACGACCGGGGTGAGGAGCCCGAAGATGAGGCCCAGGTCGTGGTGCAGCGGCAGCCAGGACACGCCGGTTCCGGCGGCCCGGCCGGCCCAGCGCCGCCCGATCATCGCGATGTTGGCCTCGAGGTTGTCCCGGCTCACCCGGACGCCGCGGGCCTCGCCGCGCGACCCGGAGGTGAACTGCAGCAGGGCCGTCTCGGCCGGCGGCCACGATCCGGGCGGGGCATCGCGGGCGAGGGCGGGCGCGAGGACGGGGCACGCCGGCCCGGCGACGGAGGCCGCGGTCTCGACCAGGTCCCGGTCCGCGAGCACCAGGGTTGCACCGGACTCGGCGATCACGTGGGCGGCGTGCGCGCGCCACCGGCGGGCGGCGCCGAGGGCGGCGGGCGGCGCGAGCGGCACGGGGGTGCCGCCGGCGGCGAGCGTCCCGAAGAACGCGGCGGCGAACCCGGGCCCGGTCCGGCGCAGGATGACGACGACCTGCCCCGTGGTGAGCCCGCGGTCGCGCAGGTCGCGGGCGGTGGCGCGGACGTGCCCGGCGAGCGCCGCGTAGGACACGCTCTCCCACGTCCCGTCCTCGGTGAGGAAGCGCAGGCCGGTCGAGTCCGACGGCGCGCCGAGCCAGTCCAGGAGCCCGGCGGTCACGGCAGGTCCAGGGTGAGCCGCAGGTCGCGGTGCAGTTCCATCCAGACCTCGTGGTACGAATCGCAGAGGACGCCCGTGAGCGCCGTGGAGCCGCCCGCCTCGAAGCGGTCGCGCGCGGCGGTGAGGCGGCTCGCGTACCCGGCGTACCGCCTCGCGGCGCCGGCCATGTCCGCCGCCAGCGCGAGCAGGTCCCGGTGCAGGTCCGCCAGTTCCGCCCGGACGTCCGCCTCGGCGGCCTCGTGCCGCTGCCAGCGGGTGCACAGCTCCTTGACGCGGTGGTCGAGCGGGACGAACCGGTCGTGGCAGGCGCGCAGCACCCCGGCGGCGTCCGGGGCGAGGTCCGCGCGCACCTCCGCCGCGTGCCGAGACCGGCCCGGTTCGGTGACCCGCCACACCTCGCGGGCCGCCACGAAGACCGCGGCGCCGGCGGAGGCGAGGTCCCGCGCCGCGGGCAGGACGGCGGTCTCGGGCCGCCCGGTCATCAGGCTCAGGTGCGCCGTGCCGGCCATGCCCTTCACGCACAGGGCGTGCAGCACCTCGGACGCGGCCGTCACGGCCGCGCCCCGACCGCCGCGGGCACGTCTGGCGCGGGCCGACCCGAGGCGGGCGGGTCCAGGGCGGGTGCGGCCATTGCTTCGGCGAAGCCGCGCAGGATCCGCGCGGGCATCTCCTCCGCGACCTCGGCCGCGGCCTTGCGCGCGAGGTCCAGTTCCTCCCGGCAGGCGGCGACCGCGACCGCGAGGGCCTCGTCCCGCAGCCGCGGATCGGCGGCGACGCGGCCGGCGGTGAGATCGGGCGCGCCGAGGAGGCCGGGCAGGGCCGAGACCCTGCCGTCGAGCATGGCCTCCAGGGAGGTGTCCAGGCGGGTGCGCAGGCCGCGCACGGCCAGGACGTCCTCGGCGTGCACGAAGACCCGGCCGCAGTGCCGCCCGAACTCGCGGAGCGGGGCGACGGTAGCGGAGGGGGCGTCCGCCAGCAGCGCGCCGGCCCGCAGCGGGTACTCGAACATCGCGGCGAACACGTCGGTCGCCGAGGTGCCCGGGGCCCCGTCCAGGTACCGGGCCCGCAGCACCGTCAGCTCCGCGAGCCAGTCCGAGAACGACCACGACAGCTCGGGCGCGTGCTCGGCGACCAGCGTGCACGCCCGGGCGAGCAGGAAGTCCCCGGCGAGGACGGTGGTGGCCGACGCCCAGTCGACGCCGCGGCCGCCGGGCGGCGCGGGCGCCGCCGGACCGAGGAAGGCCAGCCCGCCGAGCGAGGCCAGCTCGATCGCCGAGCCGGTAGGGGCGTGCCCGATGTCGGGGAACCCGCCGGTGCTCATGAGGCCGGCGCACAGCAGCGCCGCCGGCCGCAGCCGGCGGTGGGTGGGGCCGGCCCCGGTGATGAGCATCCGCGCGATGAACGGCCACTCGCCCCGGACCGCCGCGACCGACACCTCGTCGCAGCCCGCGAGGAACGGCCGGAGCACCAGCGACTCGCGGGGGCCCGGGTCGAGGGGCTCGGCGGCGGTCACGCCCGCGATGCCCTCGGGCAGCAGCACGGCCCGGCGGCCCTTGCCGAAGAACGGGTGGTCGCTCCCGGCGGTCGCGGCGAGCACCCGCCAGGCGAGGTGGTAGCGGCGGGCCGCGTGCCGGGCGGTCTCGAAGTAGCCGACGAACGCCCGGGTCAGCGCCCTGCCGTAGGAGCGCGCCGCCGCCTCGGGGTCGTCCGGGTGGTCGGCGATGGACTCGGCGGCGAGCAGGCCGCTCTGCACCGCGTAGCTGAGCCCCTCGCCGGTGAACGGGTTGACGAGGCCGGCGGCGTCGCCGACGACCAGGCGGCCGTCGTCCACCGCGTGCTCGGGGGCGAAGCCGCTGTCGACCGGGCCCCACGACAGCGGGCCGTCCGGGCGGGCCCCGGCGAACCGGGGGTCGGCCTCGGCGAGCCCGGCGACCGCCCCGGCCATCAGGGACGCGGCGTCCGGGCCGCCGCCGGTGGCGCCGATCGTGAACCCGCCGCCGGTGCCGGGCAGCACCCAGGCGCAGGACGGCTGGGCCTTGGGGTCGTTGCCGGCGGGCGTGACCAGCTGGAGGACGATCCGCCCGCCCGGTGCGGCGCCGGTGAAGCGCTGCGCGCACTGCAGCCGCGCCCCTTCGACGCCGGACGCGCCGCCCGGCGCCGGGCCGGTGGCGAGGACGACGTGGCGGGCGGTGACGACCGTCCCGTCGGCGAGCACCGCGCGGTGGCCGCCGTCCGCGCGGCGCAGGTCCGCCACCCGCCCGGCCAGCGGCACGGCGCCCGCCTCGGCCGCGGCGCGGTGCAGCGCGGCCAGCAGCCGGGCGCGGTCGCACACGGCCATCCCGGCGTCGTCGATCACGCGCCGGGTGCGGGCGCCGAACCACAGGTCGAGATCCCCGGCCGGACGCGGGAACGCCTCGTCCCAGCCGCCGAGCGCCGTCAGCGCGTAACGGGCCGGGCCGCTGACGAGCACGTCGTGGACCGTTCCCCCGGAAGGGTCGTCCACCAGCAGCGTCCGCAGGCCCCGGCGCGCGAGGGCGACGGCGGCGGCGGTCCCGGCGGGGCCGCCGCCGGCGACGAGCACATCGACCGGCTCGGTCACAGGCATCTCCAGTGTGTCGGCGACCGTCATCGGTCGGTGAACAGGACGTAGAGCGACGCGCCCAGGGCCGGCGGCCCGGCGACGGCGTACAGCAGCCAGGGCGCGAGGGTCTGCGTGTCGACGACGGTGACGAGCGCCGCCAGCACGAACGGCGCGGTGAGCGCGGCGCCCACCTTGTGGCCGGTGATGAGCAGCAGCACCGGCGCCGCGGCCAGAGCCGCGCCCGCCAAGCCCGCCACCAGGCGCGCGGACGCCTGCCGGTGTGCCTCCTCCTCGCTGAACGAGCTCATGAAGGGCACGGCGTCCGACACGGCGGCCAGCAGGATGCTCCCGGCCACGAGGACCACGGCGAACACCAGGACCGCGAGGAGCGTGACCGGTGTCCTCGGCACCAGGACGGTGCGCAGCGCCATCGCCGCGGCCACCGGCACCGTGATCAGGCACGGCAGGAAGGCCGCGGTGTCCCGGGCGACGCCCGGCGCGATCAGCAGCGCGGGGACGAGTGCGGTGACCAGCACGGCGAGGGCGGGGCCTCGCTCCCCGGCGAGGGCGAACAGCAGCGCGCCGGCGGCCGCCCCGGCGGCGGCCAGGTAGACGACCACCCGGTCGTGCTGGAGCGGCCGCGACGCGACGCGGGCTGGCTGGCCGGCCCAGTCGTACGCGCCCTTGAGCACCAGCAGCCCCGCGACGGCCACCAGCACGCAGGCGGGCACCGTCAGCATCGCCGTCCTCACCCGCACGTCCTCACCCGCACGTCCTCACCCGCACGTCCACGCCCGGGATCCGCGCCTTGGGGTCATTCGCCGACCGTGACGGGCGCGGCCGCGTCGAACCCCAGCTGGCCGTCGTCGCCGGTGACCGCGAGGCTGGCGACGTAGGTGCCCGGCTCGGTGTAGGTGTGGGTGACCTTCGCGCCCGTGGCGAGCGTCCCGTCGGCGAACTCCCACAGGTAGCGCTTCACCTCGCCGCCGCCCGAGCCGGTCGAGCCGGACGCGTCCAGGACGACCGTGCCGGGGCCGGTCCGCTTCATGGTCACCTTCGCGACCGGCGGGCTCTCGGGCCGCGCGAGTTCGGTCGTGGTGACGCGGACCTTCACCGGGCGGTCACCGCCGGTCAGCTCCACCTTCCAGCCGCCCGCCGCCGCGCCGGGCACGTACACGCTGTCGTAGACCGCCCGCCTGGTGCTGTTGCGGCGGTGCCGGGCGCGGGGCGCCTGCGCGCCGTCCGGCGCCAGCACCCGCACCGTGACGTCCCCCTCCGCCCAGGTCACGCCGAACCCGGCGCCGAGCCCGCCGCCCCGCAGCGTGACCGGCACCTGGACCTTCTGCCCCGGCTGGACGGTGACGTCAGCCGCCTGCCGGGTCACGCCGGCATCGCCCGCCACCCGCGGCGCGGCGGCCGGCCGCAGGAACGCCTCCTTGATGATGCAGGCGGTGTTGGCGTAGCCGGCCCTGGTCGGATGGAACGAATCGTTCTTGTGCCTGGGCACGATCCCGTTGAGGAACCGCTCCTGGCCCTTGGGCGGGCAGATCTCGTGGTCGTCGCTGGAGTGGTAGAGGTCGACCGGGACCGCCCCGGCGACGGTGGCCGAGGTGACGAGGTAGTTGTCGAGGCGCTGCACCCACTGGTTCATCCACAGCTGGTCGGTGACCCGGATCATCTGGCAGCGCTTCACCGGGAACGGCACGCTCGAGGTGCCGTCGGACCCGCCCTCGTCGGGGAAGAACTTCGGATAGGTCGGCACGAAGATCTTCGCCTGGGGGGCGCGCTCGCGGATCTGCGCGAAGACCGCCTGCAGCAGGTTGGCGTTCTGCGCGGTGCCCTCGTCGAGCCTGGCGAAGGCCTCCTGGAGCCCGGGGTCCTGGGAGGCTTCGCAGGTCTTGAGCGCCGAGAGCTTGATGCACGCCTGGACGGTGTCGGCGAACCCCATGTCGTTGCCGGAGACCCCGAGGGTCACGTGCGAGACGTCGTCGCCGAGGGTGGCGAGCTGGGACGCCTCACCCGACTTGCCGTCGCGGACGTCCGCGATGGTGGCGCCGCTGCACGCGACGAAGGAGAGGTTGCCGCCGAGCACGCCGTCCTTCGCGAGCAGCGGCGCGTACGCCCACGGCGACCGGCTGCAGTCGCCGCTGGCGGAGAGGTAGTCGCCGGCGCCGACCCCGGCCTGGTAGGAGTCGCCCATCGCCACCCAGCGGGCGGGCGCCGCGGCGGGCGCCGCCGGCGCCACCGCCGACGATGCCGCGAAGGCGGCGACGCAGGTTCCCGCGATGAAAAGGCCGCGCTGCCGCATGCACATCCCCCAGCCAGGAGCAGAGCGCCCGCATCAGGTGTGTGCGGACGCCCCGGACGCAATTGCCATGATCGGAACATTTGACGATCTTGCTGTCAACGGCCGGCGGCGCGCTTGACATTTACTGCCATCGCCGCGGAATTCCCTTGGCGAATGTCGCCAAGTGGACCCCTGTTCGCGGCGCTCGCGGCCGAATTCGGCCAACATTCCCCCGTTTAGCGATCTCCGGGTTAGCGTGCGCCTGATGATCGACTCGGTCTCCCGCCCGGTTACGAAACGGTGGTCAGATGGACTCCGCTGCGCACACCGAACCGCCTGATCGCGACGCCCCGTCCACCCCGGTGACCCGCCGCCGCTTCCTCGGCCGGACGGCGATCGCCGGCACGGTGGCGGTCGCCGCCGGGTCGACGCTGGCCGGGTCCGACTCCGTCCCGTCCGGGTCGGTGGCCGCCGCGAGCACGCCGGACGCCGCCGCCGCGCCCGCGCCGCCCGCGGCCCCGCTCGACCGGCGGCGCGAGATGCTGCTGCAGGCCGCGCGGGCCGGGGCGGTCTACCCGATCGAGTTCCGCGGTTTCGGCGAGTCCGCCCGCGGGAGGGCCCGCGTCAGCGCGGCCCGCCTCCTGGCGGCCGAGCGGCGGCTCGCCCCCGAGCGCCTCGGCCGGGCGCGGGCGGGCGCCGACGCGCTGATCGCCCAGGGCCTGTTCGGCGTGCCGCAGGGCCGGCTGCTGGCCGGCATCGGACGGCACGCGGCGCAGGCCGGCGAGGCGGCCCGGCGGGACCTGCGGGCGTTCGTGGCGCTCGGCGTGGCGACACTGTCGCCCCACTTCGACCCGGCCGACGACGCCATGGCGGAGATCTGGCTCGGGGGGCTCGGCCTGGAGCACCGGCTCGGCCGGCAGCCGCAGCCCCTACCGCCCCGGAACTGACCGGCGCGACCCGGAACCGACGACGGAGGACCATGGAACTCTGCGCGGACGACCACGGCAGACTGGAACGGGCCAAGCAGCAGATCTACGACGATTACGGCGCCGACCCGAACGTCACCGGGGTCGGCATCGGCTTCCGCCGCAGCGCCGGCGCGTGGACCGGCCGGCCGGCGGTCGTCGTGCTGGTCGCCAAGAAGCGCCGCGAGGCCCTGGTGTCGCGCCGCCGCCTGCTGCCGCGCACCGTCGAGGTCGACGGCACGACCTACGAGGTCGACGTGGAGCAGGCCGGGCCGTTCTCGTCCGGGGCGCGGACGGCCCTCGCGCCGGCGCGGGCGCCCCTCGCGCCGGCCGGGGTGTCGGATCCGATCACGGGCCGGATGCGCCCGCCGCGGCAGGGCGCCAGCATCTCCAACCCCGTCGACGGCACGACGGCCGGCACGCTCGGCCTCTTCGTGATCGACAACACCGACGACACCGTCTGCCTGCTGACCTGCAACCACGTGATCGCGCGCATGGGGCGCGGCAAGGTCGGCGAGCCGATCGTCCAGCCCGGCACCTACGACGGCGGCACGTCGGCGGACGCGATCGCCAAGCTGAAGCGCTGGGCGCCGATCAGCCCGTCGGGCACGCGGGTCGACGGCGCGATCGCGCAGCTGACCGACCAGAGCGCCTACACCCTGGACGTCGCCAAGGAGCTCATGGCGCCCATCTCGGCGACCCATCCGGTGGTCGGCATGGCCGCGGCCGGCGACTCCTTCGGCGGCAACCTGCTGACCCGGATGGACGCGACGCTGGAGGCCCTCAACGTGCGCCTCCCGCTCGGCCAGCGGGCGGCGGTGTCGGAGTCCGGCCTGCCCTGCGCGGGCCCGGTGCTGGGGCTCGCCGACCCCCAGCCGGGGATGAAGATCGAGAAGGTGGGGCGGACGACCGGCTACAGCTCCAGCGAGATCGTCGCGATCGGCGTGCGGGCGGTCGTCACGACGCCGATCGGGGACATCCCCTACAACGACATGATCTACACCGAGTTCCTCATCGCGGCCGGCGACTCCGGGTCGGTCGTCTTCGCGGGCGGCGACGGCGACACCCAGGTGATCCCGGAGGGCCAGCAGGAATGCGTGATGCTGCCGGTGCTGAGCGACTACTACCGGCTGCCGCTGGTCGAGGACAATCCGATCGCCGACAAAGTGCGCGATGACTTCTTCATGCAGAGCATGGTCGGAAGGCTGCTGGTCGAACTCACCTATGTGAACTCCGAGACGCTCATCAACCGGCTCAAGGATCGGCAGCCGCAATCGTCCGAAGTGACGTACGCGAAACAGTATTATAACAAATATCACGACTTCATGGAGGGCGTGCTCAACAATCCCGATTCCACGGAGGTCGTCACCCAGGAGAACCTCGACGATGCCCAGTTCGTCATCAGCGGCCTCGCGCAGAGCGGCGTCCTGACGGGGCCCGAGACGCAGCTCGCCTTCACGCTGTACCAGGAGTCGCTCGTGCCCACGCTCGGGATGAACAGGCGGGAGGCGCTGGCGTACATGCGCAATCCCGCCGTCTACAGCCAGGTCTACGAGGCCGTCGAAGGGACCGCCGGCATCGAGTTGAGCGCGCCCTTCAAGCAGATGCCGCCGGAGCCGACCTCGTGACCGCCGTCCAGGGCCCGGCCCCCGGTGCGGAGACGGACTACCCCTCCCGGGTCCTGGCGCACGTCGACGCGCTGGCCGCGGGCCTCGGCCCGTCCCTGCAGGGCCCGGTGGCGGCGCTGGCGGCCAACCCCGGCAAGAGCCTGCGCTCAGGACTGCTCGCGGCCTGCGTCGGCGACGCGCCGGTGGACCCGTCCCGGCTGGTCAGGCTGGGCGCGCTGGTGGAGCTCGTCCATCTGGCGTCGCTGATCCACGACGACGTGGTCGACCGGGCGGCGCTGCGGCGCGGGCAGCCGACCGCGCACACCCTCGTCGGCCCCGAGCGGGCGTCCCTCGCGGGACTGGCCGCCTTCGCCCTGGCCGGAACCGAGTCGGCCGAGCTCGGCGCCGGAGTCGACATGCTGGTCAGCCGCACGCTGAGCGAGCTCGCCCACGGCCAGCTGCTGGACATCGAGCGGACCTTCGACACCAACTACGCGCTCCAGGACTACCTGGAGCTGACCGAGCGCAAGACCGGCGTCCTGTTCCAGATGACCTGCCTGCTGGGCGCCGCGGAGGCCGCCCGCCCCGAACCGGAGGTCGCGGCGCTGACGCTGTTCGGCCGCGAGTTCGGGATCGCCTTCCAGGTGCTGGACGACTGCCTCGACCTCGCCCCGGGTGCGGTCGACAAGTCCGTCGGCACCGACCACATGCTGGGCCTCTTCGGCGCGCCCACGCTGGCCGCGCTCGCCGCCGACGAGTCCGGCGCGCTGGCCGCGCTCCTGCTGTCGCCGGATTTCACCGCCGGCGACCTGCCGGACGTGCGCGCGCTCGTCCAGTCGTCCGGCGGCCTGGACCAGGCGATGGAGCTGGCCCGCGAGCACCTCGACCGTGCACGGGCCGCCCTGGACGACGTCGCCGAGGACGCGCGGACGGCGATCCTCGCCATCCTGGCGAAGGTCGAATCCCGCCTGTGACGGTCACCGCCCGCACGTCCCGCCCCAGGTTCCGCTCCAGCGTCGCGAGCGCCGCGGCCGGGTCGCACCGTCGCGGGCTTGGATGGAGAGCCTCGATCGCGGCGTTCGGCGAGGTCATGGGCGAGATGTCCGGGCTCCTGGCGGCCGGAGTGCTCGGCCCCGGCCGGCCCACGCGCTATGGGCTGGCCGGGGGCCCGGAGGTGCTCGCGGAACTGGAGGCACGGGCCACCGTGGGCAAGCTCGCGCTCCTCCCCTGACGTCCGGCGGTCACCGGCGGGTCAGCCGAACCACCGGGTACTGCCGCTCGGACTTGCTCTGGTACTTGGCGATGCGGGGCTGCGCTTCGGCGATGCGCTGCCACGCCTGCTCGCGGTCGGCGCCGTCCAGCCGGTGCGGCGTCACCGGCACGGCCTCCTCGCCGGGCAGCTCGATCGTCGCCCGGTCGGGGTGGGCCACCAGGTTGTCGAACCAGTCCGGGTTGCGGGTGCCGCCGCCCGACGCGACGATCAGCCGCGAGCCGCCCTCGTCGGGGAACCACGCCACGGGCGTCTCGCGCGCCTGCCCGCTCCGGCTGCCCACCGTGTTGAGGATCAGCACGTCCATGCCCATGAACGTGCCGCGCCCCTTGCGGACCTTGCGGTTCATGCGGGCGTTCATCCGGTGCTGCATCCACCGCGAGAACGCCCCCGGCGTCCCGGGCCTGCGCCCGCCCGCCTGCTTGCTCTCTGCCATCGAACTACCTCCCGACCTTCCCGTTGCCCTCAGCGGGCCTCGTTGACGCGAACCGGGACGCCCGCGAGATCACGTGGCGTTCATGCCGACGACCCTAGGCGCGCCCCGCCGACCACCGCTTCTCGATTCCTGACCGTTCGGCCACCTCTCTCAGGTCGCCGGCCGCTGAACGCCGGCATCGGGACGCGATGCGGTCACGCGTCCCAGGGCAGGAGCTTGTCCAGGGTGATGGGCAGGTCGCGGATGCGGACGCCCGTGGCGTGGTGGACCGCGTTGGCGATGGCGGCGGCCACGCCGACGACGCAGACCTCGCCGAGCCCCTTCGTGCCCAGCGGGTTGGTGTACGGGTCGACCGCGTCGATCCAGTGGGCCTCGATGGAGCCGACGTCGGCGTTCGCGGCGACGTGGTAGCCGGCCAGGTCGTGGTTGACGACCTGGCCGATGCGGTCGTCGACCACGCCGGCCTCGTGCAGGGTCATCGAGATGCCCTGGGTCATGCCGCCGATGAGCTGTGACCTGGCCGTCTTGGGGTTCACGATGTGGCCCGCGTCGAACACGCCGACCAGGCGCGGGACGCGCACGGTCCCGGTCTCCTCGTGGACCCGCACCTCCGCGTAGTGGGCCGCGAACGAGTACATCTCGTACCGTGACGCGTACGGGTCGGCGGGCGCCTGGACCGTGATGTCGAGGCCGTCGGCCGGGATCGTCTCGCCGTGTTCGTCGCGGACGAGGCGTTGCAGCTCTCGTGCCGCCGCGACGACGGACGCGCCCCACCTGCTGATCCCCGAGGAGAAGCCGGCGGCCGACGCCGGCGGGAGGTCGGTGTCGCCAATCCGCAGCGTCACCGCGTCGACGCCGGCGCCGAGCGCGTCGGCGGCGATCTGGGTGAGGGCCGTCCAGGTGCCGGTGCCGAGGTCGGCGGCCGCGATCGACACGGTGTAGCGGCCGCCGGGAGCGGCCTCGATCCGGGTGGCGTTGCCCGGCAGCCGCGGCGCCGCGTGCACCCCTGCGGCCACCCCCGTCCCGACGAGCCAGCCGTCCTCGCGGCGGGAGCGCGGCACCGGGTCGCGGCGGTCCCAGTCCATGATCCGGGCGCCCTCGCGCAGGCACTCCACGACGTGCCTGCTGGAGAACGGCAGGCCCGACTCGGGGTGGACGTCCGGCTCGTTGCGGATCCGGAACTCGACCGGGTCCATGCCGAGCGCGATCGCCATCTCGTCCATCGCCGACTCCAGGGCGAACATGCCCTGGGTCTCGCCGGGGCCGCGCATGATGGTCGGCACGGACACGTCGAGCGGCAGCAGCCGGTGCGTGGTGCGCCGGTGCGGCGCGGCCCACATCGTGCGCGAGGAGACGGCGATCTGCTCCGCGTACTTCTTGGCGCGGGCCGTCTGCTGCACCGAGTCGTGGGCGATCGCGGTGAGGCGTCCGTCCCGGTCGGCCCCCAGGCGCAGGCGGTGGATGCACGGGGCCCGGTAGCCGGTCATGAAGAACATCTGCTGCCGGGTCAGCGCGAGCTTCACCGGACGGTCCACGACCTTCGCCGCCATCGCGGCCAGGACGGCGTACCACTGCGCGAACGTCTTCGAACCGAAAGCGCCGCCGACGTGCGGGGAGATGAGCCGGACGTGCCCGGGCGGCAGCCCGAGCGTCGCGGCGATCAGACCGCGCGCGTCGGTCACGCCCTGCGAGGAGCAGTGGATCGTGACGGCGTCCTCGCCCGTCCATAGGGCGATCGCGGCGTGCGGTTCCATCGCGCACTGGAACTCGTGCGGCATCGTGTAGGTCGCGTCGACGGTGACCGGTGCCTCGGCCAGCGCGGTCTCGACGTCGCCCACCGCCGTGTCGGCGTGCGGCATGCCGTTGTTCAGCTCGCCCTCGGTGGTGCCGAAGATCCCCACGTGGGAGCCCGGCCGCTCCAGCGCGTCCGCGTCGTCGCGCATCGCGGTGTCGTGCGGGAGCCGCTCGTAGTCGACGCGGACGAGACCCGCGGCATGCCGGGCGATCTCGATGGTCTCCGCGACGACGGCCGCGACGACCTGGTTGCGCCACCGCACCTCGGCGGACTGCAGGACCACGAGTTCCGGGTCGTCGCCGGAGAGCCGCGGCGCGTTCGCGTGGGTGAGCACCGCGAGGACGCCCGGCTCGGCCAGCGCCGCGGCGCCGTCCACCGCGGTGACGCGCCCCCGCGCGACCGAGGACGTCACGAGGGCCAGGTAGGCCGGGTCGTCCACCTCCTGCTCGAACGCGTACCCGGCCTCGCCCCGGACCTTGAGCGGGCCGTCCAGGCGGTCCATGGGAGTCCCGACCGCGGCGGTTCGCGTCGTGGTGGTTCGCATGGCGGTCATCGCTGCTCCTCGGCCAGGTCGGTCAGCATGCCGGCGACGACGTTGCGGGCCAGCGGCACCTTGAAGCCGTTGCCCGGCAGGGGCCTGGCGGCGGCGAGTTCGGCCTCGGCCGCCGCCCGGAAGGACGCCGCGGTGGCGGGCGACCCGCGCAGCGCCTCCTCGGCCGTCCGCGCCCGCCACGGCTTGTGCGCGACGCCGCCGAGGCCGATGCGCACCTCGCGCACCGTGCCGCCCGCCACCTCCAGGGCGACGGCGGCGGACACGAGCGCGAAGGCGTAGGAGGCGCGGTCGCGGATCTTGCGGTACCGGGACCGGGCCCCGCCCGGCAGGGGCGGGACGTCGATCGCAGTGATCAGCTCGCCGTGCCCGAGCACGGTGTCGCGCTCCGGTTCGTCCCCGGGCAGGCGGTGGAACTCGCCGAACGGGACGGTCCGCGCACCGTCCGGCCCCTGGACGCGCACGACGGCGTCCAGCGCGGTGAGCGCCGTCCCCATGTCCGAGGGGTGCGTCGCGACACACTCCGCCGACGCGCCGAGGACGGCGTGGTCCCGGTTGTGGCCCCCGATCGCCGAGCAGCCGGACCCGGGCTCGCGCTTGTTGCAGGGCGTCGTCACGTCCTGGAAGTACGGGCAGCGGGTGCGCTGCAGGAGGTTGCCGCCGCATGTCGCCATGTTGCGGAGCTGCCCGGACGCGCCCGCGAGCACGGCCTGCGCCAGCAGGGGGTAGCGGCGGCGGACGCGGGGGTCGGCGGCGAGATGGCTGTTGGACACGGCCGCGCCGATCCGCAGGCCCCCGCCGGGCAATTCGTCGATCGTGCCGGACGTGAGCCGCCGCACGTCGACCAGGACGTCGTGGCGCGCCACTTCGAGCTTCATCAGATCGACCAGGTTGGTGCCGCCGCCCAGGTAGGCGCCGCCCGGTTCCCGGGACAGCAGGTCGACGGCCGCGGCCGCGTCGTCCGGCCGCTCGTAGCGGAACGGGATCACCGCGCCACCTGCTTGATCGCGGGCCGGATGTTGGCGTAGGCGGCGCAGCGGCACAGGTTGCCGCTCATCCGCTCGGCGATCTCCTCGTCGTCGAGGGTCACCGTGCCGCCTGCGACGTCCCCGGTCACGGCGCTCGGCCACCCGGCGTCCACTTCGGCGAGCATGCCCACCGCGGACACGATCTGCCCCGGGGTGCAGTAGCCGCACTGGAACGCGTCGTGCTCGACGAACGCGCTCTGCAGCGGGTGCGGCCCGTCCCCGTCGGCCAGCCCGGCCGCCGTCACGACGTCCGCGCCCTGGTGGGCGACCGCCAGCGCGAGGCAGCTCAGCGCCCGCTCGCCGTCGAGCAGGACCGTGCAGGAGCCGCACTGCCCGTGGTCGCAGCCCTTCTTCGGGCTGGTGTTGCGCAGCCGCTCGCGCAGGGCGTCCAGCAGGGTGGTGCGGGTGTCCACCGTGAGCCGGTGCTCCACACCGTCCACCCGGAGCGTGATGTCCACGTCCACGATGCCGTTCCTCTCATTCACTGTCCGGGCGCGGGCGTCCCGCGCAGGTCGATGATCACTGGCCAGCGCCTCCAGATGGCGACGTGCAGGATGACGCCCATGGCGACGGCGTTCAGGGCGCAATGGGCGACCCAGTCCTCCGGGTGGGAACGCCCCCAGGCGACCGTGGACGCGTAGGAGCTCAGCGCCCAATACATCAGCCCCGCGACGGCGATCGAGACGGCCACCACGCCGGTACGGCCGGGCACCACGCTCACGTGCATCCACGGCCAGCGGTCGAAGAGCATCGCCACGACCAGGATCGCCGCGATGCCGCAGCCGCACGCCGCCGTCACCTGCCTGACCGGCAGCCCCAGGGCGTGGCGCAGGAGCAGGTAGGTCGCCGAGGCGCAGGCGAGCACCACCAGGTTGGCGGCCGGAAGGCGGACGGCCCGGCGCCGCAGGACGGTGAACGGCCAGCCGCGCAGCACCACGAAGAACACCATCTGCCAGGCGCCCAGCGCGGTGAACCACGCCCCGTACACGGCCGACTCGACGGGCCCACCGGGATCGCGGAGGCCGTCCCGCGGAACCGTGTCGAGGTGCACCAGGAGCAGGTAGGCACCCACCCCGACCGCCCAGGCCACCGCGAGCGCCGCGAGGCCCGAGGTGAAGCGGCCGAGCCGGCGGAACGGCCACCCCTCGCACACCAGCGTCAGCTGGAGGAAGACGGTGAACACGCCGGCGCCCACGTTCAGGGTGTGCGGGAAGGTCGTCACATGACCGGCGCCCGGACTCGGGTCGAACAGCGTGCTCAGGTCGAATCCGGCGACGACCGCCTGGCCGAGCAGGGTGAAGCCCACCGCCGCGGCCATGACGATCACCGTGTCCGTCAGCCCCGACCAGCCGGCCCGCAGCGTGCTGCCCGGCCAGTCCTCCCACCAGAAGGCGATGGTCGCGACGACCGGAAGGGCGAAGGTGGTGAGGGGGGCCAGCACCTGGAGGGACGCCACCGGCCCGCCGACCCCGAACGCCAGCACGAAGAACAGCGGCACCAGGAAGGTCAGCCCCGCGAGACCGATCGCGGGCTGCCCCCATCCGGGTGCGGGGGCCGGCGCCCCCGTGCCCGGATCCGGCGCGCTCACCGCAGGCCGGCTCGGCAGCGGCGGGACCCCGACGTACCCGCGGCTCCGCTCGCCGCCGCCCGCGGGGACCGAACGGCGCCCCGTGCCTCCGGCGGCCGGTCCCGCCGACGACCGAGCGCCGTCCCGTCTCATGGCCCGCCCCCTCCGCCATGAAAGCGGACTGCCCCTCCACCTGAACAAATAACGTCGCCGAACGGGACTGCTCGCCGCCATCGCGGGCGCGGCGGCGCCGCACCGCCCATGCCGCCCGGCAAAGCCGACTATGACCAAGACGCCGGAAACCGGGACGCGGCGGGGACGAGACGGTCTGGAACGCCGCCCCTTCTAGTGGGACCCGCGCGCCGGCAGCCAGGAGGCTCAGGGGCGCACGCGAATGACGGTCTTGCCCTTGCGCCGCTGGGTCGGGTTGAGCACGGGGACGGCGTCGTCGAGGGTCGCGACGGTTCCGATGTGGGTGCGAAGACGCCCGTCCCGCAGCCGGTCGACGATCTCCACCAGCTGACTCGGGACGGACTCGACGACGAAGTCGACCGCGAGGCCGTCGACAGGGCGGGTCTCGGGAGGCCCGACCACCGTCACGAGCGTCCCGCCGGGCCGGATGATGCCCGCCGAGCGCCTCTGGACGTCACCACCGATGACATCGAAGACCAGATCGACCCCTCCGATGTCTTCGAGGTCCCCGTCGTCGAGGGCGAGGAACTCGTTCGCGCCGAAGTCGAGCGCCGCCTGGCGGTCCGCCGCCCGCCCGGTACCGATCACGTACGCGCCGAACTCCCGGGCGAGCTGCGTCACCATGGACCCGACCGCGCCGGCGGCGCCGTGTGCGAGGACGCTCTGCCCCGCCCGGAGGCGACCATGCTGGAACAGGCCCTGCCAGGCGGTCAGGCCGGAGATCGGCAGGCTCGCACCCACCGTGAAGTCGACGTCCCCGGGCAGCGGCGCGAGGTTGCGCGCCTCCACGGCCGCGTACTCGGCCAGGGTTCCATCGCGGTGCCAGTCCGTGACCCCGAACACCCGCTGGCCCAGCGAGAATCCCGTCGTGCCGTAGCCGAGGGAGGTGACCACTCCGGCGAACTCGTGGCCGATGATCGCGGGGGTTCGGTCGTGACCGGAGCGGTCGACCCACGTCGAGGGCCACTCCCACTCCGCCGGGACGAAGCCCGACGCATGGACGTCAACGACGACGTCGTTGATCGCCGGCGTCGGCTCAGGCCGCTCCGCCAACTCGATCCCGGCCGCTTCCGCGCCCTGGTCAGTCGCGACGATCGCCTTCATTTGCGTCCCCCGTAATCCTCGTGCCCGCCGGCTATACGCGCAGGTCTGTGACTGTGTGTTCCCCACTCCAGCGAAACTCGACCAGCGCGCCCCAGACACCCCCGCGCCCGGAGGGCGACGCATCAGCAGAATGACCGTCCGCCGCGTCAGGCCAGGTCGAACGCGCCGCGCTTGGCCTCGTCCAGGAACGTGCTCCACTCCCCCGATGTGAAGCCCAGCGCCGGGCCTGTCGGGTCCTTCGAGTCTCGCGTGAGGACGCAGGCAGGGGCCGTGAGCGCGGCCACCTCGGTCAGTCGGTGCCTTCGACGATGCGGAAGTCGCGCTCGACGGCGTCGGCGAGGGCGACCAGCGCCTCCTGGTAGGCCGCACTCTCGCGCGCCGCGACGGCCTGCTCGAAGCTGTCGAACTCGACCAGGACGGTGCGCTCGGCGATTCCGGCGTCATACGCCACGACCCGACCGCCAAGGACGACGGTCCGGCCGCCCGCGGGCTCGACGGCCAGACGGGCCAGCTTGTTGTAAGCAGCCAGTTTCTCAGGGTCGGAAATGGTGCGGTAGACGCTGACCCAGTAGCCCTTGGGCATGGAACCTCCAGTGTTGGGATGAGTGCATCTGACTTAGATCAGTGTGCGGAGATCGGCTCGGTGCCGGGCTCAAGGGGCAGGCGGAGCACCCTGACGGCGAACGAAATGGCGTGGTACCAACCGCAGACCAAGACCAGATCGAGTGCGGCATCTTCATCGGCGACAGCGACCAGGTTCGCCCAGGTGTCGTCGGATAGGTCAAAGGTCGCATGGAGCTCGTCGACCGCTTCGAGCACGGCACGATCGGTGGTGTGCCAGCAGTCGTCCGTCGGCCTTCCATCCGCGAGGGACGCGAGCTGCGCCGCGTCGAGTCCCGCCTTCTCGGCGAAGCACGCGACGTGCACGGCCCACTCGTAGTCGGCGCCACACAGCGCGGTGGTCCGGTCGATGACCAGCTCGCGCTGGCGCAGAGTGAGAGCGGAGCGCCGAGAGAAGTAGTAGCTTCCCCAGCCCGCGATGGAGCGGGCGAGCTCGGGCCGGCGGGCCCACACCCGGAACAGCTGGATGGGTGAATGCCCGAGGAGCTCAAGGGCCTCGCTGGCTTCCTCGCCATAGGGCGGCGAGAGTGGTTCGATGCGCGGCTGCTTCGATTTCAGAGGCATAGCGGGACGCTAGCATTGACGCTTTGGAAAGGGAAGCAGATGACACGACCAACGCCACTCCCGGGCCGCCGGGTCCGCGGCTCGCACACGGGGCGCCCGATCATGGCGCTCCTGGACCTCTTGGGTCGACGCTGGGCGCTGCGGGTCCTATGGGAGCTGCGGGACGGCTCATCTCCGACCTTCCGCCAGCTCCAGCAACGATGCGGCGGCGTCTCATCAAGCGTCCTGGCAGACAGGCTTCGCGAGCTTGGACAGGCCGACCTCGTCGAGAACGCCGGCGAGGGGTACCTGCTCACTGAACAGGGCAGGACCCTTCGAGAATCTCTCGCCCCGCTCGATGATTGGGCCTCCGGTTGGCGGCCCAAGGCGGCGGACTGATGGCCATGGCAGCAGGACGGGCACAGTCTCTCCAGTGGTCACAGAGTGTCGCGACTCCATGTTCATCAGACCGGTGCCCGCCTTGCTGCAGAGGCTCGCCACACCACCTATTCGCGCGCGCTCTTACGGGTTGGTCTCGGACGGGTGTCGGCGGGCGAGGGCGAGGCTTGTCAGCGTCGTGATCGCCATGGCCCCGATGCCGATCAGCGCCGCGGTGGTGTAGGCGCTGTCGTCGGGGAAGAGGTGGCCGGTGCCTGCGGCGAGGATCAGGCCGCCGATGGCGCTCCCCAGGGAGTACCCGACGCTGCGGACGACGTAGTTGAAGCTCATGGCGCTCGACGTCTCGCTCTTGGGCGTGACGGCCAGGATGACGCCGGGCATAGCGGCCGCGAAGCCGCCGACGCCGAAGCCGAGCACGCCCATCGCCACGAACAGTTCGGCCAGGTTCGACCGGGCCGCCGCGAACAGGGCGAACCCGCCGCCGACCACGACGGCGCTGCCGACCAGGAGCAGGGGGTCGGCGATCCGCGTCCGGAGCCGCGGCGTGAGCTTGCCGGCGACGAACCCCAGCACCGAGAACGGGATGAGGGTATCGGCATGTACCTCCCTGCTCACGCTCATCACCCGGTACGCGCAGACCCCGCACGGCGCCGGCTACGGCTTCGGGCTCACGACCTTCATCGCCGGGCTGGTCGACGAGGGGGCCGGCGGGGCGCGGCCGGTCATGCGGGACGCGGCGGACGGCGAGAGCGGGCGCGGCCTGCACATCGTCGCCGCGCTCGCGGAGCGGTGGGGGCACCGTGCCGACGGCGCCCGCACCACCGTCTGGGCCGACTTCCCGGCGCGTGTTCGGAGCCCTCACGGCTGATCATCGCGCAGGTGGGAACGTCCGCCACATGCGCATCGATCTGAGCGGACGGACCGCCTTCGTGAGCGGCTCAACCCAGGGCATCGGCCGTGCCATCGCCGCAGGGCTGGCACGGTCCGGCGCCACCACAGTGATCAACGGCCGCTCGGCGAGCACTGTCGAGGAGGCATTGCAGGCGCTGCGGAACGAGCTGCCGGACGCCTCACTCAAGGGCGTCGCCGCTGACGTCGCCACCCCGGAGGGTGCGGAGGCGCTCGCGGCCGCGGTGCCGGACGTCGACATCCTGGTCAACAACCTCGGCATCTTCGAGGCGCGTCCGGTCCTGGAGATCGACGATGCCGAGTGGCGGCGGTACTTCGAGGTCAACGTCCTGTCCGGGGTGCGCCTCACCCGGTTCTACCTGCCCGGCATGATCGACCGGGGCTGGGGGCGGGTGCAGTTCATCGCCAGCGACTCGGCCGTGGTGATCCCCGAGGAGATGGTGCATTACGGGGTGTCGAAGACCGCGCTGCTCGGCGTGTCCCGGGGCTACGCCAAGGCCGCCGCCGGGACGGGCGTCACGGTCAACACGGTGATGGCGGGCCCCACGCACACCGGCGGCGTCGAGGAGCTGGTGGCCCAACTTATCGATGACGACGAACTGCCCTGGGACGAGGCGCAGCGCCGCTTCATGGCCGAGCACCGTCCCAACTCCCTGCTCCAGCGGCTCATCGAGCCGGAGGAGATCGCGAACATGGTCGTCTACCTCAGTTCCGAGCACGCGTCCGCCACGACGGGCGGGGCGCTGCGGGTGGACGGCGGTTACGTCGACGCGATCCTGCCCTGAGGCGGCCTACAGATCATATCTACCTGGGCTTTAAACCCAGCGGTTGACGGGCGCGCGATACGCGCCTAGGCTCTCTTTCAACCTTGAAGTTGAAAGTAGGGGGAATGACCACGGACGACCTGTCGCGGGTCTTCGCCGCACTCGCGGACCCGACCCGGCGCGACATGGTGGCCCGGCTCTCGGAGGGCGACGCGACCGTGAGCCGGCTGGCCGAGCCGTACCGGATGACGCTGCAGGCCGTCTACAAGCACCTGCGAGTACTGGAGGACGCCGGGCTCGTCAGCCGCCCGCCGGGCCCGCAGCCCCGGCCGGTGCACCTGGAGGCCCGCGCCTTCGACCTGATGGACACCTGGATCGAGCGCCACCGGCGCCGCGCCGAGGAGCGCTACCGCCGCCTCGACGCCGTCCTGGCGCAGATGGAGGAGGACGAACATGGACAGGATCAAGGAGACCGCCATCGAGGCCGACCCGAAGGTGCCGGTCATCGTGATGACCCGTGACTTCGCGGCGACGCCCGCGCAGCTGCTGCGCGCCCACACCGACCCCGAGCTGTTCGCCCAGTGGGTGGGCCCGGACGCCATCACCACCCGGATCGAGCACTGGGACGCGCGCACCGGCGGCAGCTGGCGGTACGTCTCGGTGAGCGGCGGCACGGAGCACCGGTTCCACGGCTGCTTCCACGAGGTGCGGCCGGACCGGATCGTGCAGACCTTCACCTACGAAGGCGCCCCCGACAGCGTCGCGCTGGAGACGCTGTGGTTCGAGGACCTGGGCGACGGCCGCACGCGGCTGCGCGCTCAGTCGCTCGTCGACAGCTTCGAAGACCGCGACGCCTGGCTGCGCAGCGGCATGGAGACCGGGGTCAACGAGGGTTACGCCAAGCTGGAGAGGATGCTCGCCGATGGCGCTGTCTGAAATCCCGGCCGAGCGGCACCGGCAGGTCGCCGGGCTGTTCACCGACCGGGTCCGCGGTACGGCGTCCTGGGACGCGGCGTCCCCGGTCGACGGCTGGGCCGCCCGCGACGTCGTGCGCCACCTGACCGAGTGGTTCCCGGCGTTCCTGGCGTCCGGTGCCGGCGTCGACCTGCCCCGGGGGCCGTCCGTGGACGACGACCCGGTGGCGGCGTGGCAGGTTCACTGCGACGGCGTCCAAGCGGTGCTGGACGATCCCGAAACGGCAGACCGCAAGCTCACGAACCCGCACATCGGCACGCTGCCGCTGGCGCCCGCGATCGACCGGTTCTACACGGCCGACGTGTTCATGCACACCTGGGACCTCGCCAGGGCCACCGGCCAGGACGACCGTCTCGACTCCGACTTCTGCGCTCAACTCCTGTCCGGGATGGAGCAGATGGAGGAGGTCCTCCGGTCGTCCGGCCAGTACGGGCCCCGGGTCGAGGTGCCCGCCGGCGCGGACGTCCAGACCAGGATGCTCGGCTTCATCGGCCGGGACCCGTCCTGGCCGTCCGACTAGAACGAGTCAGGTGGCGATGGGCGTCAGGAAGATCCATACGTGGCCGAACGGGTCGCACAGCATGGACTGGCGAGCGCCGTAGGGCATGTCCGCCGGAGCCGCGAGCAACTCGGCTCCGGCGGACACGGCGCGGTCGGTCAGCGCGTCCACGTCCGGGACGGAGACGTGCAGGATCACCGACGTTCCGGCCTCGCAAAGGTGAATCGCGCCTTTGACCGGTTCGACCGCACCGGCGGACGCCCGCCGCGCATCATCCTCCGCACACGTTCGGGCGAAGGGCCGCCAGCGGTGCCGGCCGTGCTGACGGTTCGCAGGGTGGCGGCGTCGGTGGTGCCGTTCAGGTGGAGGGCGGTGGCTCCTGCCGGTGTTGTGAGAGGGAGGGGTGGGCTGCGGCGAGGTGGTCGTGGAGTTCGGCGTGGCGGAACTGGTAGATGGGGCCGACCGCGCGTAGCAGGCCGAGGCGGTGGCAGTCGTCCAGGAAGGGCATCAGTCGGCGTGGCATGTGACCGGCCCGTGCCAGTTTCCAGGTGGTGAGCTGGTAGGCCCACCAGGCCCGGTGTTGTCCGAAAGCAAGCCCGGTGAGCCCGAACGCGAACCCGAGTGCGAGCCCGAGCCCGGCGAGCCTGGCGTGCCCGTCCACGAACCCGGGTACGGACCAGTCCGCGGACCGAAGCACGAGTTCGATCGCGGCCGTGAACGTGAGCGCGACCGCGAGGGTGATGCTGCTGAAGCGGAGCAGGTTCAGTTTCCGATCGGTGCGCCAGTTACTTATCGGTGTTGTCGCGTGGTGGGGCTGTGCCGGTGTGGCCGCCCAAGCCATGACGCCCAGCGCAAGCGCGAGCGGGGGCCCGAACAGGAGCCCGCCGATGAACCCGAACAAGGACCCGACCATGAGCAGCATGAGGAGAAAGACGATGGGTTTGATTTCGGGCTCGTCCGGGAGGATCGGGGTCGTGCGCTCGTCCATGAGCAGGGACGCGGCTCCGGCCCCGAAACCGGCGCCGAAACCGGCGCCGAAACCGACCCCGAGCGCGAGCGGAAGCCTGGCCGCAAGGCTGCGGACGAGGGCGCCGGACCGTCGTCGGATGTGCAGGTCGGCATATCCGGGTGAGTCCCGCACCCATGACTGTGCCCTGAGCCCGACCGCCAACCCGGCCATGAGCCCGGTCGTGAGCCCCGCCATGAGCATGAGCGTGAGCGTGTACATGAGCCCGCCGGCGTCCTCAGTCGTGAGGCCGATCGCCAGACCGGACGCGAGTCCGGTGACGACGGCGGTGAGGAGGGCGAGTGCGAGCCGGGTGCTACGGGTGAGTGTGCGGGTGGTGGAGGCCAGGCGCCACCAGGCGAAGTCGCGGGTGCCCCGGCCGCCGGGGACGGGTTGGGTGGTGAGGTGGCGGGCCAGGTACCCCAGCCAGTGGCGGACCTGGGCTGGGTCGTGGCTGCGGCGGGGGCGGAATGGGTCAGCGGAGTTGTCACTGGGCGGGCGGGTGGTGATCACGGCGGGGATGAGCTGGTCGAACAGATGGGCCTGGAGCGCGGCGGGGGTGGGGAAGCAGGCCGGATCGGTCAGCGGGACGAAGTCGTCGCCGGGTGCGGCGCAGACGGTGCGGACCAGCCACAGTCCCAGCGGGGTGGCGGTGAGGTCGGCAAGCGCCCCCGCCGGCCGGTGGACCGCCCGGCCCGGGGGGATCTGGTCGGCCGGGAGGGTGGCGCGTAGCGCGGTCAGGGTCTGCTGCCAGTCCCGTCCGGCGGAGGGCGGCAGGCAGCGGGTGAGGTAGTCGGCGGCGGCGGCGGGTGTCAGCGGGCGTGGTTCCAGTACGGCAGCGGAGGTGATCACGTCCCCGGCCATGGTGGTCGCGGTGGCGAAATCGGTGGTGCGGCTGGTCAGGATGAGCTGCTGGTCCCCGCCCAGGGACCGGTTCAGCGCGGTGATCACTGTGGTCTGGGCGGCCGGGGGCAACTCGTCCAGCCCGTCCAGGACCGGGAGGACGTGCCCCCGCCCGGCCAGGGCCCGCACCACCTGGGCGCGCGACTCCGGTGCGCATAGCGCCGGATAGTCGCCGGTGAGCCGGTCGGCGATCCACTCCTGCAGGCGGGGATAGCGCCGGGTGTCCCAGCCGGCCACCGGCAGCAGCACCGGCACCGGTTCGCCGTCGGTTCCGGTGGCCAGCAGGTGCAGCAGCAGTTGCACCGCCAGAGTGGTCTTGCCGGTGCCGGGACCCCCCAGGATCACCAGGCGGCGGCGGCGCGTGCGGCGGAACTTCTCCGCCAGCGCGCCGATGTCGGCGCTGGATGCCACCCACCACAACCCCGCCGCCCCACCCGCAGCGGCCCCGGCTGGATCGATGTTGACGGGATGGTCCATCAGATCGGCCGCTTCCGGAGTCCGCCACCGCACCGGGATCGGGTCGGGGTCATCGAGCAGGCGCAGCAGTGCCTCCTCCTTCCACTGCTGCTTAACCAGTTCGGCCAGCGCCGCCTTTGCCTGCACCAGAGTGTCCTCGGTGGGCACGGCTGGGACGCCGGCCCAGCGGGAGCGCTGCCAACCCCACCGCACAGTGCTGATCAGGGCCACCGCGGCGGCGAGGACGAACCCGGCCAACGGCGCGTGGCCCGCCGCCTTCCCCCACTTGTCGGGGTCCGCCTCGTCGAACACCGGGGCGATCGTCAGCCCGGTCACCACCAGCATCGCGGCCACCGTCGCCAGGACCACCAGCCAGGGCCACCAACTCTTGCCCTTACCCATGATCGCCATCTTGCTGCTGATTCCCGCGCCATGCCGACAAAGATCCAAAAACACCCCGTCCCGGCTCCCCGGAATCCATCCGGCGGCCAGCCCGAAATCGGATCCCGGGTGCGGTGACTGCTCATGCGCCGCCGAAGACGCTCGCTCGAGTCACGTGATGTCGAACGTGCCAAGGACTTCCGGTTCGGTCCAGCAGTTGGCCGGCGGGGGCCGCCCGGCCGCGCGCTACCGCACCGTCTAGCGGTGCGTCGTCCAGGTGCGGGTGATCTCTTCGGCGGCCTCGACGGCGAGGGTTCGGTAGCGGTCGATCGCGTCGGGGGTGAAGCGGTGCCTGGGCCCGCACACGCTGATCGAGCCGTGCACCTCGCCGTCCGGGCCGAACAGCGGCGCGGCGACCGAGCCCGCGTCCGCCTGGCGCTCGCCGAGCGAGACGGCGACGCCCTCCCGGACCGTCTCGGCGAGCTGCGCCCGCAGCCGCGCCTCGTCGGTGACGGTCCGGTGGGTCATCGCCGCCAGCGGCCGGCCGAGGATGAGGCCGCGCCGCTCCTCGGGCAGGAACGCGAGGATCACCCGTCCCGAGGAGCCCGCGTGCAGCGGGAACCGGCGCCCGACCTCGACCGTCATCTTGACCTCGTGCGGGCTCTCGAACTGGTCGAGGTAGACACGCTCGTCCCCGACCAGCCCGGACAGCGTGGTCGTCTCGCCGGTCGCGTCGCGCAGCCGCCGCAGCACGGGCGCGGCGGCGTTGCGGACGTTGAAGCGGCGCAGCGCGCTCACCCCGAGCGCGACGGCGGCGGGGCCGAGCCGGTAGCCCGCCGTGCCCGCCTCCAGCATCTCGCGGGACACGAGCGACTGGAGGATGCGGTACACGACGGCCTTGGAGATGCCGAGCTCGCGGCTGATCGCGGTGACGCCGAGGTATTCGGGTCCGCCGGCGAACAGCAGCAGGACGTCGGCGACCCGCCCGGCGACCTCGGTTCCCCCCGTGGGAGGGGCGGCGGTCTGGTTGGTCACGCCAAGATCCTAGGGTTCACCGGCCGCGGTGCAGGTAGCGGCCGACGGGCTCGCCGACGACCCTGCCGTCCGCGTACACGCGGTTGCCGCGGACGAAGGTGTCGGTGACGCGGGCCGTCATCGCGAACCCCTCGAACGGCGTGTACTCCTGCGTGGACTCGGAGTCGGCGGCGCGGACCGTCCAGGACACCTCGGGGTCGACCAGCGCGATGTCGGCGTCGTAGCCCTCGGCGATGGTGCCCTTGTTCACCAGCCCGTAGCGGCGGGCCGGGTTCCAGGACGTCAGCTGCGCGACGCGCTGCAGCGGCAGGCCGCGCTTGAGGCCCTCACCGACCAGGCCGGGCAGCAGGTACTCGGCGCCGCCGAACCCGGACTTGGCGAGGAAGATGTCGTCGCGGTCGGCGCCGAACTTCATCTCGTCGCGGCAGCAGGCGTGGTCGCTGACGACCCAGTCGACCTCGCCGGCGAGGACGTGCCGCCACAGCGCCTCGACGTCGGAGCGGTCGCGCAGCGGCGGGTTGACCTTGCCGCCGAGGCCGTGCGCGGTGTCGACGTCCGCGAGGAGGTGCCCGATGGTGACCTCGCGGCGGAAGTCGATGTGCGGGAACGCGCCCGCCATGGTCAGCGCGGCCGACAGCGCCTTCTCCGACGACAGGTGCAGCAGGTTGATGTTCGGCAGGCCCGTCTCGTGCGCCAGGTAGGACGCGATCGTGACGGCGAGGCCCTCCGAGTGCGGCGGCCGGGACGCGCTGTAGGCGCGCAGCCCGGACAGCGACCTGTCCTGCTCGACGATCCGGGTGTAGGCCGTCATGATCTCGGCGGTCTCGCAGTGCAGCGACAGCGAGATGTGCGGGGCGTAGTCGGCGAGCTGCTCGCGGGCCTTCTGGATGCCGCGCATGACGAACTCGAAGTGCGCGATGTCGTAGCGCTCGTCCGAGGGCGTCATGAGGAAGTCGCTCTGGCTGGACGAGCGCCCGTGCAGCCCGTGGCTCCCGTAGAACATGAAGATCTTGAAGGACGTGACGCCGTGCTCCTCGACGAGGTACGGGATCTCGTTGATGTGCTCGGCCATCATCGGCGCGAGGTGGAAGGCGTAGTCGACGTAGGCGTTGCCCTGCGCGGTGCTCAGCACCTCGGGGAAGAACTCCCGGTACGGCCCGCCCTTGTTCAGGTAGTACTGGCCGGTGCGCATGTAGGTCAGGGAGGTCGTGACGCCGCCCTGGGCGCTGGCGCGGCTCTCGGTGCGGGTGTCGGCGGCCAGCTCGTTGTAGATGCCCCAGTGCTGGTGGGCGTCGACGACGCCGGGGAAGGCGAGGCGCCCGCGCCCGTCGATCACGGTGGCGGCGTCGTCGTCCGGCAGGTCCGGGGCGACGCGGACGATGGTGCCGTCGTTGACGGCGATGTCCGCGCGTTCCGGCTCGGTGCCCTCGGGGGCGTCGGGACGGACCACCCGCACGTTCTTCAGCAGCAGCTCGGTAGTCGCCATGAGTCTTCTCCTCAGTTCTCGCGGGTGGCGTTGTCGCGGCGGGCGATGGCGCCGGCCGCCAGGTAGGCGAGCCCGAAGGCGGGCAGCAGGCCGTTGCCGGGCAGGTAGCCGTCGGCGCCGTGGCCGGAGATCCCGGCGGCGGCGCCGCCCGCCGCGTACAGGCCGGGGACGGGACGGCCGCCGGGGTCGACCACGGCGGCGGCCTCGTCGACGATCAGGCCGCCCTGGGTGTGGAACAGGGCGGGGACGACGCGGACGGCGGCGTACGGCGCGGCGAGCGGCCGCTCCCAGTGGGTGCGGCCGTGCGCGTCGGGGCGGTCGCCGCGGGCGGCGGCGGCGCTCGCCGCCAGCTCCTCGGCGAGGGCGTCCGGCGGGAGGCCGGTGGCCTTGGCGAGCTCCCCGGCGTCGCCGGCCCGGACGAGGACGCCCGACTCGACGGTGTCGCGGAAGTCCTTGAACTTCTGGCACTGCTCGAAGATCGTCTCGTCCAGGACGATCCAGCCGGTGGAGCCGGGGCGGGCGGCGAGCTCGGCGGCGTACTCGGAGTAGCCGCGGGTCTCGTCGCCGAACCGGCGCCCGCCGAGGTCGACCATGACCGCGCCGTGGATGATCGTGGCCCAGCCGACGAGGGTGCCCGCGCCGGCGGCGACGGCGCCGTGCCCCTGGTAGGCGTCCAGGTAGCCGGTGGCGGCGCCGAGCCCGCCGCCGATGCGGAGGGCGTCGCCGAGCGACTGGTCGCTGCCCTGGTAGAGGGCGCCCGCGATCTCGGGGAGGTGCCGTTCGACGAGGGCGCGGTCGGCGCCGAAGCCGTTGGTGGCGAGCAGCACCGCGCCGGTCGGGATCTCTTCGGTCGTCCCGTCCGGGTACTGGACGACGGCGGCCCGCACGGCGCCCTCCGGGCCGGTCGCCACGTCGGCGAGCCTCGCCGGGACGAGCAGGTCGATGCCGGGGTGCTCGCGGACGCGCCGGGCCAGGTGGTCGATCACGCTGGACCCGTGCCGGCCCGGGACGGAGTGGCAGCGCGGGACGGAGTGCCCCGGGTAGTTGAAGTCGGTCACCAGCGACAGCGGCAGCCCGGCCGAGTCGGCGAGCCACTCCACGAGCGGCGCGCTGACCTGGGCGAGCGTCCGGGCGAGGCGGGCGTCGGCGCGGCCCTTGGTCTTGGCCATGATGTCGGCGACGAACCGGTCCGGGGAGTCGCCGACGCCCTCCTCCGCCTGCCAGCGGGAGCCGGCGCCGGGGAACATCGCGGTCGACATCGAGGTGTTGTTGCCGCGCCGGAAGTGCTCGCTCGCCTCGACGACGACCACGCTGAGGCCGAGTTCGGCGGCGCGCAGCGCCCCGGCGAGGCCGCCGCCGGCGCCCGCGACGACGAGGTCGGGTCCGTCGGTCATGCGCTCGCCTCCACGGTCATGAGCTGCAGGGCCAGGGCCGTCGGGTCGACGACGCGGGCCCGGAACCCGTCCTCCTGGACGTCGACGGCCGAGCATCCGTTGATCACGGCGGCGGCGCCGGCGGCGGCGAGCGCGTCCACGGCCTCGCCGAGGGCGGCGTTCCAGGCGGCGGTGTCGGCGATGGCGTCGAAGGGCAGCTCCAGTACCGCGATCCCGGCGACGTACCCGTCCAGGCCGTAGGCCGCGAGGCGGCGGCCCAGCTCCGCGCCGATCGCCTCGTTCCGCACCACCGCACCAAACCGAACATTCTTCGCAGAAAGGTGCATACTACTCAGCTTCAGCAGGCCGTTCACCGGAACGCCCCGGCCGGCGGCCGGACCGCCGGGGACGGCCGGGTCCAGCACGCAGTCGGGGAAGGCGAGGTCGAATCCGTCCCCGGCCCGCGCCAGCGCGGCGGCGACCTCCCGCTCGGACGCGCGGATCGACGCCTCGTCCTCCAGCGCCCCGGGCGCGGCCGGGCCCACGTCGCGCAGCTCGACCGACAGGCCCGGCGGCGCCAGCCGGTCGTAGCGGGCCTGCCGCCGCCGGATCTCCTCCGCCGGCAGGTGGATCGGCGTCACGGCCAGGGCGCGGGTCATCGCTCCTCCTTCGTCTCGTCGCCGGCGAGGCCGCGCAGGCGCTCCCCGACGTGGTCCAGGGCGGGCAGGTCGCGGGCGAGGGCCGCCGCCCGGTCGATCAGGTGCTCCCGGCCGGGCAGCCATCCCCGCAGCAGCGCGAGGACGTCCGCCTCTTCGAGCGGCCGGTGGTCGGCGTCGCCGACGGGGTTCGGGACCTCGCGGGTGCGGGCCGTCCCGTCGTCCAGTTCGACGGTGACGCGGGCGGCGCGCTCGTCGGGGAGGCGCGCGGTCAGGTCGCCCGCCTCCGCCACCCGGACGCGCCGGGCCAGCGCCCGCAGCGCCGGGTCGTCGAGGGCGGCGCGCGGCCCGACCTCGCCGTGCAGCAGGGCGGCGGCGACCGCGAACGGGGTGGAGAACATCGCCGACAGCCGGTTGTGCCACTGCGGCGACGCCAGCCCAGCGCCGAGCGCGTGCGTCTCGACCAGGACGCCGGTGATCCGCGCCGGGTCGAGACCGCCGCGCAGGCCGAGGCAGGCGTCGGCGGCGGGATGGGTGAACGAGCAGGACGCGTGCCGCTTGAAGTAGCCGCGCGTGATGTCCCAGCGCTCGCCGAGCCCGCCGGTCAGCTCCGCCGGGTCGAACTCGCCGAGCAGGGTGCCGAGCGACAGCGCGGCCGTGCCGGTGTTGCGGGCGATTCCGGCCGCCGCCATCCGCGCCGCCACCAGCCCGGACACGTTGGACGCGCCCATCCAGGCGTCCCGCACCGGGTTCCCGCCGGTCGCCGAGGCGAAGTGGCCGGCGACCGGCAGCCCCGCCCCGGTGTCGATCGCGGCGGCCGCCGCCTCCGGGCCGAGGCCGAGCAGCCGCGCGCAGCCGGCGGCGGCGCCCGCCACGCCCCAGCTGCCGTGCGGGTGCGCGCCCGGCCGCAGCCGGGTCGCGCGCCCGAACCGGGACGCGACCTCGTAGGCGGCCAGCAGCGCGGCGGCCGTGTCCGGGCCGGAGGCGTCCCGCTCGGCCGCCAGCGCCAGCACGGCCGGGAGTCCGTGCGCCGCCGGGTGCCCCTTCGCGTACTTGTTGCCCTCGTCCAGTTCGAGGCAGACGAGCGCCATCGCGTTCAGCCAGGCGGCCGCGTCCACCGAGGCGCACCGGCCGGCGCCGATGAGCGGCGCGGGCCCGTCCGGGGCGTTCCACGCCGACCGCAGCGCGGCCGTCTCCGCCTGCCCGGCGCCCAGCGCGGTCACGCCGGCGGCGTCGAGCAGGACGAGCGACAGCCGGTCGAGCACCGGGCCCGGCACGTCCGCGATGTCCAGGGCCGCGACCCACTCCCCCAGCCGGGCGGCGGCCTTCTCCGCATCCATCAAAGCCCCAGGTACGCCTTCCTGACCTCGGCGGACCCGGCCAGCTCGGCCCCGGTCCCGTGCAGGACGGCCGAGCCGCTCTCCAGCACGTAGGCGCGGTCGGCGATGCCGAGGGCCTGCTTGGCGTTCTGCTCGACCAGCAGCACCGCGACGCCGGTGTCGCGGATCCGCTTGACCGCGTCGAGCACCGCCCAGGTCAGCTTGGGCGACAGGCCGGTGGACGGCTCGTCCAGCATGAGCAGCTTCGGCCGGGCCATCAGCGCGCGGCCGATCGCGAGCATCTGCTGCTGCCCGCCGCTGAAGGTCTGCGCGACCTGCGCGCGGCGCTCGGCGAGGACGGGGAACAGCTCGAACACCTCGCGCATCCCCGCCTCGACCTCGGCGTGCGGGCGGGTCCAGGCGCCCATCCGCAGGTTCTCCTCGACGGTGAGCGTCCCGAACAGGGCCCGGTCCTCGGGGACGTGTACGAGCCCGTCGCGGACGAGCTGGTCGGGGCGCCGCCCGGCGGTGGACGCCCCCGCGAACGTGATCGTCCCGGACATCGGCCGCAGCTGCCCGCACACCGCCCGCAGCGTCGTGGTCTTGCCCGCGCCGTTCGCGCCGACGAGCGCGACGATCTCGCCCTCGCCGAGCCGCAGGTCGATGTCGTGCAGGATCCGCATGCGCCCGTATCCGGCGCACAGCTTCTCAATCTCCAGCATCGGCCGGCTCCTCTCCGAGGTACGCCTCGATCACGCGGGGGTCGGAGGTGACCTCCGCGGCCGAGCCGGTGGCCAGCACCCGGCCCTGGTCCAGGACCAGGACCCGGTCCGACAGCCGCATCACGGCGGCCATGATGTGCTCGATGAACAGCAGCGTCGTCCCGTCCTCCTCGCGGAGCACGGCGAGCAGGTCCAGGACGGGTTCGCGCTCGGACGGGACGAGCCCGGCGAGCACCTCGTCCAGCAGCAGCACCTTCGGCCGCATCGCGAGCGCGCGGGCCAGCTCGAGCCGCTTCAGCCCGGCCGTGGGCAGCTCGGTGGCGTTGCGGTGCGCCCACTCGCCGAGGCCGACGCGCTCCACGACGTCCAGGGACCGCTCCCGCAGCCGGTGCGGCGACGCGCGCCGGTGCTGGGCGGCGAGGCCGACGTTCTCCAGCACCGTCATGCTGCCGAACGGCCGCATGAGCTGGAACGTCCGGACCATCCCGGCGCGGGCGATGCGGTCGGGCGAGGTGCCGGTGACGTCCCGCCCGCCGAACACCACCTGCCCGGCGTCGGGCGCGAGGGCGCCGCAGATGACGTTGAACAGCGTCGTCTTCCCGGCGCCGTTCGGGCCGATGATGCCGAGGATCTCGCCCTGCCCGACCTCGAAGCCGACGTCCGACAGGGCCCGCAGGCCGCGGAAGTCCTTCCCGACGCCGGAGACGTTGAGGATGCTCATCTGCGCCACCTCTCGGCGATCGTGCCGACGATGCCCTTCGGCAGCAGCCGGACGATCAGGATCAGCAGGACCGCGTAGAGCGCGACGTCCAGGCCGCTGCGCCCCTGCAGGAAGTTCAGGAAGTCGGGCGGGGTCCGCAGCAGCGTCGCGGTGACGTCCGACAGCGCCCCGAGGATGATGGCGCCGACGACCGGGCCCCAGATCGTGCCGATGCCGCCGATGACCACGGTCGCGATCGCCTGGATCGACACCGACGCGCCGAACGCCAGGTCCGGGTTCACGAACAGGTAGTACTGCGTGTAGAAGGCGCCGGCGACCGCGGTGATCGCGGCCGACAGCGCGACCGTGACCAGCTTGTACCGCAGGACCGGGGTGCCGAGGGACGCGGCGGCGAGCTCGTCGTCGCGGATCGCGGTGACGTAGCGGCCCGTCCGCGAGTGCAGGAACAGGATGCTCGCGGCGGCCGCGAGACCGGCGAGGCCGAGCGCGATCCAGAAGTAGGCGGGCGAGTCCGCCGCGAACTGGATCTTCCAGAACGACGAGCCCTGGATCAGCGGGACGGTGAATCCCACCGCCTTGTTGGTGAAGTCGGTCGTCGTGACGATCAGCCGGAGCATCTCGGCGAACGCGAACGTCGCCAGGGCGAAGTAGGCGCCCTGCAGCTTGTACCGGAAGGCGAAGTAGCCGATGACCACGGCGACGGCGGCGGCGACCGCCATCCCGGCGAGCATCCCGATCCACGGCGAGACGTCGTGCTCGACGAGCAGGTAGGCGCTGGTGTAGGCGCCGAGGCCGAAGAACGCGGCGTGCCCGAAGCTGAACATCCCGCCGAAGCCGCTCATCACGTTCCAGCCGATGGCCATCAGCACGAAGATCAGGATGCGGACGGCGACGGCGCCCTGCGCGGGCGGCAGCACCAGCGGCAGCGGGATCGCGACGGCCAGCAGCACCGCGAGGACGGCGAGCTGCCGGTTCTGCGGCCGCAGCGGCGGCGCCTTCACCGGGCGGCCGGCGGCGCCCGGCCGGCCGGTGAGCGTGATGCCGGTCATGCGCGCCTCCCGAAGAGCCCCTGCGGCCGGAGGAACAGCACGATCACGAAGACGGCGAACACGCCGAGCAGCGAGCTCTGCCCGTCCATGTAGATCGTGGTGAGCTGCTCGACCAGCCCGATCAGCAGCCCGCCGACGAGCGCGCCGGCGACGTTGCCCATGCCGCCGAGCACCACGACGACGAACGCGGTGATGTTGAACTGCTCGCCGAGCGTGGGCGTGACCGTGACCAGCGGCGCGGCCAGCACGGCCGCGGCGCCCGCGCAGGCCGTGCCGATCCCGAACGTCAGCGTGTGGACGCGCCGGACGTTCACGCCGACCAGCTCCGCGCCCTGCCCGTTCGCGGCGACCGCGCGGATCGCCGTCCCGAACCGGGTGCGGCGCAGCAGCCAGAACAGCACCGCGCCGACCAGCAGCGCGCCGATGAAGGCGTACAGCCGCGCGCCGGACACGACGGCGCCGAACAGCGAGAGCTGGAAGTCGCCGGGCAGCGCGACGGTCTTCGGCTCGGCGCCGAAGAACATCAGCAGGCCGTTCTCCAGCAGCAGCGACAGGCCCAGCGTGATCAGCAGCTGGTTCTCCAGCGACCCGCCGCCCGCCCCGCTGAGCAGGCCGCGGTGCACGACCGCGCCGACCAGGAACAGCGCGGGCACCGCGACCAGCAGCGCCAGGTAGGGGTGGACGCCGGTGCCCCGCACGACGCCGAACGCGATGAACATCGCGATGGCGAGCAGCGCGCCGTGCGCGAAGTTGACGATGTCCAGCACGCCGAAGATCAGCGTGAGGCCCATCGCGATGAGCCCGTACAGGCCGCCCATCAGCAGGCCGGTGACCACCGACTGCCAGACGACCAGGCCGCTGCCGGACTTGAGCAGGGCGACCGCGATCGCGACCGCCACCAGGCCGCCGGTGACGGCGGCGCGCTTGAGGACGGGCCCCGTCCCGTCGCCGCCGAGCAGCGGGCGGCGCCGGACGGCGGGGGCGGGTGGGGACTGCGCGTTGGTTCCGATGTTGCTCATGACCGCCACGTCACCGAGTAGTTGGGCTTGGATTCGGCCTTGTCCGGCGGGTAGACCTGCCTGACCTCGCCGCCCTGCACCTGCATGAGGACGGGCAGCGCGGTCTCGTTGTCCCCGTTGGGGGCGAAGGAGATCGGGCCGGTGCCGACTGTGAGGGGCTCGACCTTCGAGGCCGCGATCGCGTCGCGCACCTTCTCCGCGTCGGTGCCGCCCGCGCGCTCCACCGCCTGCGCGATCACCTGGACCGCGTCGTAGGCGAGGACCGCGCCCGTGCGCATGGGGGCGCCGTAGCGGCGCTGGTAGTCGGCCCGCAGCCGCGCGGTCTGCGGGTCCTTGGCGTCGAAGTGGTAGTTGGTGCTGAAGATCCGCTCGGCGACCGGCCCGGCGTCGGCGACGAACTTCGGCTGGTCGTAGGCGCCGTTCGACACGCCCCAGACCGCGTTCAGTGCGGGTTTCACCGCGGCGATCGCCTTGGCGGCGAGCAGGCTGTCGCGGTAGTAGCCGGCGACGGCCAGGACGTCCGCGCCGGACGCCTTGACCTGCGTGACCTGCGCGGTGAGGTCGGAGACCGTGAGCGCGTCGTAGCTGATGTTCGGGCCGACCTCGATGCCGAGCTTCTCCGCCGCCCGCGTGAACGCCTCGGCGGCGCCGCTGCCGAAGTCGGTCTGCTCGTGCAGGAACGCGACCTTCCGGACGGGCTTGCCCGCCTGCTCTGAGACCTCCTTGAGGTAGCGGGCGGCGGCGCCGGCGATGGCGGCGCTGCCCGGCTGGACCCGGAACGCGTACCGGTAGCCGTGCGCGAAGATCGCGTCGGAGGCGGTGACGTCCATGACGAACGGCACCCGGTTGCGCTCGGCGACGACCGCGACGTTCGTGCTGACGGCGCTCTGGTAGGTGCCGACGAGCCCGACGGCGCCCGCGGAGATGAGCCGCTGGGCCTCGCTCTGCCCGACCTCGGCCTTGCCCTGGGTGTCGCCCGTCGCGAGCTCGACCTTGCGCCCGCCCAGGGACCTGATGCCGCCCGCGGCGTTGATCGCCTCCACGGCCATCCGCGCGCCGCGCCGCATCTGCTGGCCGTCCACCGCGTTGGCGCCGCTGACCGGATGCAGCGCGCCGATCTTGACCGGGCCCCGGTCGCGGCCGGCGGCCACCCCGGCCGCGCCGGACGGAGCCGAGCCGCCGCAGCCGGCCGCGGCCAGCAGCACCGCGCACGCGCCGAGCCCGGCGGCGAGCTTTCGAGCCGACATTCACCCCTCCCGCCCGACATTGTTCCGCCTAGAGGAACACTCTGCTTGTGATGCGTCATGGTGGCATCCGCCACGCCACCGGGTCAATATCTGAGCGGAACTTGACTTAACTCGATAAGCAGTGCCAATTTGGGAAACCCGGGGCGCCTCCGCGAACCGGCCGACTGCTGATCCTCGTTTCTCTTAGCGGAACGATCTGTCGATGAAGGCGGTACCGTCCATGACCGACGCCCTGTCCGGGGTCCGGGTGCTCGACGCGGCCACGCTGTTCGCCGGGCCCCTCGCCGCGACGCTGCTCGGCGACTTCGGCGCCGAGGTCATCAAGATCGAGCACCCGAAGGGCGACCCGGTGCGCAGCCACGGCGCGCAGCGCGACGGCGTCGGGCTCTGGTGGAAGATGCTCGGCCGCAACAAGAAGGCGATGACGCTCTACCTCGGCTCCCCCGAGGGGCAGGACCTGTTCCGCCGCCTGGCCGCCGACGCCGACGTGGTGGTCGAGAACTTCCGGCCCGGGACGCTGGAGCGCTGGGGCCTCGGCTACGACGAGCTGAAGGAGATCAACCCCCGGCTCGTGCTGGCGCGGGTCACCGGGTTCGGGCAGACCGGCCCGTACGCCAGGCGGCCCGGGTTCGGCACGCTCGCCGAGGCGATGAGCGGGTTCGCCGCGATCACCGGCGAGCCGGACGGCCCGCCGACCCTGCCGCCGTTCGGCCTCGCCGACGGGATCGCCGCGCTGACCACCGCGTTCGCGGTGATGACGGCGCTGCGCGCGCGGGAGGCGACCGGCGAGGGGCAGGTCGTCGACCTCGCGATCATCGAGCCGATCCTGACGCTGCTCGGCCCGCAGATCATCACCTACGACCAGCTCGGCGAGCTGCAGGCCCGCACCGGGAACCGGTCGCACAACAACGCGCCGCGCAACACCTACCGCACCCGCGACGGCGGCTGGGTCGCGGTCTCCACCAGCGCCCAGTCGATCGCCGAGCGGGTGATGCGGCTGGTCGGCCGGCCCGAGCTGATCGACGAGCCGTGGTTCGCGACCGGCGCGGAACGCGCGAAGCACGCCGACCTGCTGGACGAGGCCGTCGGGTCGTGGATCGCCGAGCGCGACCGGGACGAGGTCGTGCAGGCGTTCGAGGACGCGCAGGCCGCCGTCGCGCCCATCTACACCGCAGCCGACGTCATGACCGACCCGCAGTTCGAGGCGCTCGGCACCATCGCGACCGTCCCCGACGACGAACTCGGCCCGGTGAGGATGCAGAACATCCTGTTCCGGCTGTCGCAGACCCCGGGCCGGATCGACTCGGCCGGGCCGCCGCTCGGCGCGCACACCGCCGAGATCCTCGCCCGCTACGGGGTCGACGAGGCCGGGCTCGCCGACCTGCGCGGCAAGGGCGTGATCGGGTGACGCCGCGCTCCTGGCTGTACGTGCCGGGCGACCGGCCCGACCGGATCGGCAAGGCGCTCGCGTCGGGCGCCGACGCGGTGATCCTCGACCTGGAGGACGCGGTCGCGCCGGCCGCCAAACAGGACGCCCGCCGCACCGTCCTGGAGACGCTGGCCGCCGGGCACGCCGCCTACGTGCGGATCAACGCGCCCGGCACCCCGGACGGCGCCGCCGACCTCGCCCTCCTCGCGACCGCGCCGGCCGCGCTCGCCGGGGTACGGGTGCCCAAGTGCGAGCACCCCGACGAGCTGCACCGCGCCGCCGACAGCCTCGGTGTGCCGGTGTACCCGATCCTGGAGTCGGCGCTCGGCGTCGAGAACGCGCTGCTCCTCGCGACCGCGCACCCGCTGGTCGCCGGGATCTCGCTCGGCGAGGCCGACCTCGCCGCCGACCTGCGGGTCGCCGGCGGCGACGCGCTGGCCTGGCCGCGCTCCCGGGTCGTCGTGGCGGCCCGCGCGGCCGGGCTCCCGTCCCCGCCGCAGAGCGTGTGGACGGCCGTCCGCGACCTGGACGGGCTGCGCGCCGACACCCTCGCCGCCCGGCGGGCCGGGTTCTTCGGCCGGTCGGTGATCCACCCCGCGCAGATCCCCGCCGTCCACGAGGCGTGCGTCCCCGACCCGGACGAGGTCGCCTGGGCCAGGGACCTGATGAGCCGGCTCGCCGACCACGGCGACGCCGCGTGGATCGACTCCTCAGGGCGGTTCGTGGACAAGGCCGTCGTCGAGCGCGCCGCCTGGCTGCTCGACGCCGCCGCGTCCGCCGAGTCCGCCGCCCGCCCCGTCAAGGAAGGCCAGAAATGACCACCCAGGATCCGCTGCTCGCGGCCGTCGCCGGCGGCGTCCGGCTGATCGAGCTGGGCCAGCCGTTCTTCACCGGCATGCCCTGCTCGCCCAACCACCCCGGGTTCCGGATGACGCTGATCCGGCGGCACGGCGACATGGAGCGGCCGGACGGCGGGTCCGCCGCCAACGAGATCATCGTGACCGGCGGGCACGTCGGCACCCACATCGACGCGCTGTCCCACGTCAGCCACGACGGCGAGCTGCACGGCGGGATCTCCGCCGCCGACGCCCAGCGCGGCGGCGCCTTCACCAGCCACGGCGCCGAGAACCTGCCCGGCCTGCTGCGCCGGGGCGTCCTGCTCGACGTGGCCGCGGTGCACGAGGTCGCGACGCTGCCGCCGGGCTACGGCGTCACCGCCGAGGACCTGGAGCTGGCCGCCAAGCGCGCCGGGACCGAGCCGGGCGAGGGCGACGTCGCGCTGATCCGCACGGGGTGGGCCCGCAACTTCGGCGACACCACCGCCTACCTCGGCAAGGAGACCGGGGTCCCGGGCGCGACCCCGGACGCGGCGCGCTGGCTCGCCGAGCGGGGGATCGCCGCGACCGGCGCCGACACGACCGCCTACGAGCAGATCCCGGAGGGCGCGGGGCACGCGGTGCTGCCCGTGCACCGGATCCTGCTGGTCGAGTCGGGGATCTTCATCCTGGAGCACCTGAACCTGGAGGCCCTCGCCGAGGCCGGGCTGCACGAGTTCGTGTTCGTGCTGGCCCCGCTGCGGATCAAGGGCGGCACCGGCTCCCCCGTCCGCCCCCTCGCGGCGGTGACGGCATGACCGCCGCCACGCCCGTCCAGCGGCTCGCCGGACTGGCCGCGTCCGCCGGCGCCCGGGGCCTGCCGCCGGAGCTGCGCGCCGACGCCGCGCGCCGCGTCCTGGACGTCCTCGGCAACAGCCTGGCCGCGACCGGCGAACCGCCCGCGAAGGCCGTCGGGGCGCTCACCGCCGAGTGGGGCGGCGAGGGCCGCGCCACCGCGATCGGCACCGGGACGCGGCTGCCCGAGCCGAGCGCCGCACTGCTGAACGGGACGCTCGCGCACTCGCTCGACTTCGACGACACGCACCTGCCGTCCGTCCTGCACCCGTCGGCGTCGGTCGTCCCCGCCGCGCTCGCCGTCGCCGAGGCCCGGGGCGCGTCCGGCGCCGCGCTGCTGGACGCGGTCGGGGTGGGCGTCGAGATCACCGTGCGGCTCGGCATGGCCGGATACGACCGCGACCTCGGCAACTCGGTGTTCTTCGAGCGCGGGCAGCACGCCACCGCGATCTGCGGGACGGTCGGTGCCGCCGCGGCCGCCGCGATGCTCTCCGGCCTGGACGCCGCCGGCATCGCGGACGCGATGGGCATCGCCGCCAGCATGGGCTCGGGCATCCTGGAGGCCAACCGCACCGGCGGCACCGTCAAGCGGATCCACTGCGGCTGGGCCGCGCACGCCGCCGTCACCGCCGCCGGCCTCGCCCGGACCGGCATCACCGGGCCGCCGACCGTCCTCGAAGGCCGCTTCGGCTTCCTCCAGGCGTTCTGCGGCGACCAGGTCGATCTGGACGCCCTCACCTCGGGCCTGGGCGAGCACTGGGAGCTGCCCGGCATCTTCTTCAAGCCGTACCCGTGCAACCACTTCACCCACGCGGGCATCGACGCGGCCCTCCGGCTGCGCGCCGCCGGCCTGGACCCCGCCGACGTCGAGTCGATCGAGCTGGGCGCGCCCACGCCCGTCCTGCGGACCATCGGCGAGCCGCACGAGGACAAGATCCGGCCCACGTCGGGGTACCACGCCGCGTTCTCCGGCCCCTACACGGTCGCGGCGGCGCTGCTCGGCGGCGGCGGCCTCGGCGTCTTCCACGAGGACTTCACCGACGCGGCCGCCGCGGACCCCGCCCGGCTGGCGCTCGCGGCGAAGGTCCGCTGCGTGCCCGACCCCCGCTGCGACGAGATCTTCCCGTACCAGTTCCCCGCCGTCCTGCGCGTCCGCACCCGGGGCGGCACCGTCCTGGAGGAGCGCGTGGACGCCAACCGCGGCGGTCCCGGCAACCCGCTCTCGGCGGACGAGCTGGCCACGAAGTTCCGCCTCAACGCCGTCCGGCGCGTCCCGGAGCCGCGGGCCGGGCAGATCACCGAGCTGGCCTACGGCCTGGCCGGCCTGGCGGACCTGAGCCGCCTGACGTCCCTCCTGGCCTGAGCGCGTCCGGAAGATCACAGTAGGGTCGGCGCCATGAGGCATCTCGGCATCCTGGCCCACAGCGCGGAGGGCGCCGCGCTGTGCTTCCGGACCTTCTGCCAGGAGGGGTTCCGCGAGCTCGGCCCCGACGACCACCCGGACGTGACGCTCGACCTGATCGCGCTGGCCCGCAGCATGCCCGCCTGGGACGCCGGCGACCACGACGCGATCAGGGCGATCCTGGCCGAGAGCGTCCGGCGGCTCGCGGCGGCCGGCGCCGACTTCTTCGCCTGCCCCGACAACACCGCCCACCTGGCGCTCGAACGCCCCGGCGACGACCTGCCGCTCCCGGGCCTGCACATCGCGCAGGTCGTCGCCGACCGGGCCGCCCGCGACGGCCGCACCCGCGTCGGCGTCCTCGGCACCCGCTACACGATGGACGGCCCGGTCTACCCGCGCGAGCTGGCGGCGCGGGGCATCGCCGCCGAGGTCCCGGACGCCGCCGACCGCGAGACCGTCAACCGGATCATCTTCGACGAACTGGTCAACGGCGTCTTCACCGACGACTCGCGCCGCGAGTACGCCCGGATCATCGGCCGACTCGCCGAACGCGGCTGCGACGCCGTCGCGCTGGTGTGCACCGAGATCCCGCTCCTGGTCACGCCCGGCGTGTCGCCGCTGCCCACGCTCGACTCCACCCGCCTGCTGGCCCGCGCCGCCTTCGACGCGGCGACGGGCCGCCGCCCCCTCCCCACCTGGCGCGGCGGACACTTCGACCGCGGCTGAAACGACCCGTCCCTAGATTCGGGGACGTGGAGAGCACAGAGCTGGTCATCACCCGGTACGCCGGCGCCGTCGCCGTCCTGTCGGACGCGCGGTTCGCCGTCGCACCGGCCGAGGACGCCGCGCGAAGGCACTCGCTGGCGTGGCTGCGGCGGACCGTGTGCCGGTTCAGCGAAGGCGCGGACCACGAGCGGCGCCGCGCCCTCACCGTGGACGCGCTGGACGCCATCGACCCCGGGCACCTGCGCCGCCGCGCCCGCGACCTCGTCCGGGCCGGCGGCGACCCCGGCGAGGTCCCGAGCCTGGTGCTCGGCGAGGCGCTGGGCGCGGCCGACCGGGGCGCGCTCGCGCGGGCCGTGCCCGCCGCCGCGTCCGGCTACCTCACCGGTGCGGGCGGGGACGGAGCGGACGAGGCCGTCGCCGTGCTCGTCCGGCTCCTCGGCCCCGGCCCGGACGAACGGGTCGCCGCCCGCATCGCCGTCCTCATGCAGGCGCACGCGGCGACCGCCGCGCTCGTGCGCCGCACGCTGCCCCACCTCCGGCGGCCGGAGTCGCGCGGCGTGCCGGTCGAGGACGTCATCGCCGAGACGCTGCGGTTCGACCCGCCCGTCCCGGTGATGCGCCGGATCGCCGCGAGCGGCGCCCACGTGGACGGGCGCGCGGTCCCCCGGGGCGCTCTGGTGACCCTCGACCTGCGGGCCGCGAACCGGGATCCCGCCGTGTTCGAGGACCCCGGCCGTTTCGTCCCCGGCCGGCGGGAAGGCCCCCACCTGACCTTCGGCGCGGGCCGGCGGCCGTGCCCCGGCACCGGCCACGCGCTGCACCTGGCCGCCGGCGTGATCGAGGCGGTCCCGCACCCGACGGAGGACGTTCGATGAGCTTTGCCGACCTGCACCACGGCGACCGCCCGCTGGTGCTGCCGAACGCGTGGGACTTCGCCAGCGGCGCGGCGCTGGCGCAGGCCGGGTTCCCCGCGATCGGCACGACGAGCCTCGGGGTCGCGGCGGCGGCCGGGAAGGCCGACGCGACCGGCGGCACGCGCGAGGAGACCCTGGCCCTGGCCCGCGTGCTGTCGCGGCTGCCCGTGCCGGTCACGGTCGACATCGAGGGCGGGTTCTCCGACCGGGTCGCGGACGTCGCCGAACTCGTCACCGAGCTGGCCTCGTTCGGCATCGCCGGGATCAACCTGGAGGACGGCCGTGCCGACGGGACGCTCGTGCCCCTCGACCACCAGCTGACGGTCATCGGCGCCGTGAAGCGGGCCGCGCCGCAGGTGTTCCTCAACGCCCGCACCGACACGTTCTGGCTCGGCGACCCCGACCGGGACGAGACGCTGCGGCGGGCGCGCGCCTTCGCGGCGGCGGGCGCGGACGGGATCTTCGTCCCGGGCATCGTGGACGACGCCGACATCCGGGCCGTGCTGGAGGCGGCGGACGTCCCGCTCAACGTCCTGTACCTGCCGGGAAGGACCGAGTACGCGCGGCTCGCGCGGCTGGGCGTGCACCGCGTGAGCACCGGATCGCTGCCGTTCCGCAAGGCGCTGCAGGCCGCCGTCGCGGCGGCCCTCGGCGTCACCGGCGCGGACGGCGACCGTCCCGCGCCCTCGTACGGGGACGTCCAGCGGCTCGTCAGTGACCGGTGATCCGGTCGGCGAGGCGGGCCAGCGCGGACGTGCCCGCCGACACCGAGGCCGACTCGCGGGCGTCGGCGGCCCGGTAGAGCGCGTACATCGCGTGGACGCCGAGCCAGCGCAGCGGTTCGGGCTCCCAGCGGCGGACGCGGCGGTCCACCCACGGCAGCGCGGTCAGCGCGGTGTCCTCGCGCAGGACGAGGTCGCGGAGGGTGCGGCCCGCGAGGTTGGCGGTCGCGACGCCGTGCCCGGTGTAGCCGCCCGCGTGCCCGATCCCGCTCGCGTGGTCGAGGACGACGGCCGAGCACCAGTCGCGCGGCACGCCGAGGACGCCCGACCAGGCGTGGTCGACCCGCCCCTCGCCGGCGACGGCCGGGAACATCGCGGTCAGCATCGTCCAGAGGGCGTCGATCGTGGCGGGATCGGTGCGGCCGCCGTCGTCGACGCGGGACCCGTACCGGTAGGGGCGGCCCCGGCCGCCGAACGCGATGCGGCCGTCGGCGGTGCGCTGCGCGTAGGTGTAGTAGTGCGCCATGTCGCCGAGCAGCTCGCGCCGCTCCCAGCCGATCGCCTTCCACGCCGCGTCCGGCAGCGGCGTCGTGACGATCATGGAGCTGTTCATCGGGAGCCAGTCGCGGCGGTGGCCGGGCAGCCCGGCGGTGAAGCCCTCGGTGGCGCGCAGCACGTAATCGGCGGTGACGGTGCCGCACGGGGTGACCGCGGAGGCCGCGCCGCCGCGGCGCGGGTTGATCCGGACGACCGGCGTCCGCTCGTAGATCTCCACGCCGAGCCCCCGGACCGCGGCGGCGAGACCGCGGGCGAGGGCGGCGGGCTGGACGCGGGCGCAGTGCGGGCTCCACGCCGCGCCGGTCGCGCCCTCGACGCGGACCCGGTCGTCGCGCTCGGCGGCGGGCAGCGGGACGAGGTCGCCGTCCGCCCAGCCCCAGGCGCGGGCCTCCTCGACCATCGCGGCGAGCCGGGCGCGCTGGGCGGCGTTGCGGGCGACGTGCAGCACGCCGCCCTTCACCAGGCCGGCGTCGATGCCCTCCGCGGCGGCGACGCGGACGACCTCGTCCACCGCCCCGAACATGGCGCGCTGCAGCGCGATCGCGGCGGGGCGGCCGTGCCGGGCCGCGTACCGCTCCCGCGACCCGGCGATCTCGCCCAGCACCCAGCCGCCGTTGCGGCCGGACGCGCCGAACCCCGCGAACTCGCGTTCCAGCACGACGATCCGCAGGCCGGGGCGGGCGCGCTTGAGGTAGTAGGCGGTCCAGAGGCCGGTGTATCCGGCGCCGACGACGCAGACGTCGGCCGTGCGCGGCCCGGGGAGGCGGGGGCCCGGCTCGGGGCGGCCGGCGTCCCGGTACCAGAAGGAGACGCCGCCGTTGCCGGACCCGGCGGCGAGGGGCGCCCGGCCAGTGGAGGAGCTCATGCGCACATACTGCTGTATTCCGTAGCGAAATCAACAGGTGGCAACGGATTCTATGGGACGGCGTCGATGATTCGACGGGATCCGATCCAGCGGGAGCGGTCCGCGGCGTAGTAGGCGGCGCCGTCGGGGCCGGACGGGCCGTCCCGCCACCGCCGCATGCCGAGCTGCAGCGCGATCTCCGCCGAGGCCGTGTTCGCCGTGTCGATCTCGGCGGTGATCCGGTGCACGCCGACCACCCCGAACGCGTAGTCGAGCACCGCGCGGGACGCCTCCGCGGCGAGGCCCTCGCCCCAGTGGTCCGGCTCCAGGCTGTAGAGGATCTCGACGTCCACGCCCCGGCCGAGCGGCCCCTCGTGGTGGCCGAGCCCGGCGACGCCGATCAGCGGATCGCCCGCCCCGGCGCCCGCCCCGGCACCGGCGGCGTCGGCCGCGTCGATCCCGGCCGACCAGCGGGCCGGGCGCAGCCCCCACAGCCCGTAGCCCTCGGTGGCGAAGTCCCGCTCGCTCGCCTCGATGATCTCGCTGACCTGGACGGGCGTGACCATCCGGTCGTCGAACAGGTGGCGGCGGACGAGCGGGCCCGTCCAGTGCGTCAGCAGCGCGCGGTGGTCGCGCATCGAGACCGGATGCAGCGCGAGCCGCACCGTGCGCAGCACCTCACTCATCCGCGTCCCCCGGCGGCCACTCGGGCGGGTCCTCGCCGTCGGGGAGGCCGACCCGGAACACCCGGAGCTGCAGCGCGAGCGCCTGGTAGTAGCCGACGAGCGTGACCAGTTCGACGACGGCGGCGCGGCCGAGCGTCGCGACCGCCTCGGTGAACACGGCGTCGGCGAGGTCGCCCTCGGCGGCGAGCTGCCGGGCCGCCTCGTACACGACGCGTTCGCGGACGTCGCCGAGCAGCGGCGCGCGGCCGGCCCGCAGCGCGTCCGTCTCGGCGTCGGTGAGGCCGTGCCGGCGGCCGATCCGCTCGTGCGCGTACCACTCGTAGTCGGACCGGGCGTGCGCGGCGACGACCAGCGTGGCGATCTCCCGCTCCCGCTTGGTGAACGCCGTCCGGAAGCGCAGCGCGGCCCCGAGGTCCTGCAGCGGCAGCCCCACCGACGGGCTGTAGAGCATCGCGTTGAAGGGGCCGTGCAGCCGCCCGATGTCGTCGGCCATGCCGAACGGCGGGGTGCGGCCCTCGGCGCGGGGGCCGCCGGTCACCGCCTCGTACACGGCGCGCTGCTCGTCGGTCAGCGAACCGGGCAGCAGCAGCGGCAGCCGGGTCGCGGACGGGCCGCGCCGCGGTCGGTCGTTGACGTGCTCACCGCTCACGGGGTCGATCACTTACCGAACGCTAGGCGGTCGGCGCGGGCGGCTCAACCCCCGGTCCGGAATGTGAAACCGCGGGCTCAGGGTGACGTGGCGGTCGCGTGACACGCGGCCGCTGGCAGGATGGCCGGGTGACCGGCATCTACGACGACCCCTGGGCGTACGAGCTGGCGTGCTCGTTCCGCGACGTGCCGGCCGAGGTGGACGCGCTCCTCGGCTGGTGCGCCGGGCTGGGCGCCGGGCCCGCGACGGTGCTGGAGCTGGCCGCCGGGCCGGCCGAGCACGCCCGCGAGTTCGCGCGGCGCGGGCTGGCCGCGACGGCGCTCGACCTGAACCCGGCGATGTGCGCCCACGCCGCCCGCGAGGCCGGGCGCGCCGGCGTCGAGGTGGAGGTCGTCCAGGACGACATGACCCGGTTCGACCTGGGCCGCCGGTTCGACCTCGTCGTGACCATGCTCGACTCGACGTCCCACCTCATGACGCTGGACGCGTTCGTCGCGCACCTGCGCCGCGCCGCCGCGCACCTGTCCCCCGGCGGCCTCTACATCGTGGAGATGTCGCACCCCCGCGACCGGCTCGGCGACGACCCGAGCGTCAGCACCGGCTGGACGGTCGAGCGCGGCGGCGTCCGGGCGAGCGTGCGGTGGGGCGAGCCGTCCGACGAACTCGACCCCGTCACCCAGATCGCCGACGACCACGTCACGATGACGATCACGGACGGGGACGGCACGCGGGTGGTCCGCGACGTCGTCCCCTACCGCTTCTGGACCGCCACCGAGCTGGACGCCGCGATCCGCCTCGCCGACGGCCTGCGCACGGTCGCCCAGTACGGCGACTTCGGGACCGGAGAGGGCACCGTGGCCCTCACCGACCCCGAAGCCTGGCGCATGATCACGATCCTGCGGCCGGCCTAGGGCGCGGGCGCCCAGCCGGGCATCGGGTAGCCGGCGAGCAGTTCCCGGATCTTCCCGGCGACGCGTCCGGCGACCGCCTCGTCCTGCTTGGCGGTGCCCAGCACGACCTCGTCGATCCACGCCGCGATCTGCGGCATGTGCTCCTCGCCGAGCCCCCGGGTGGTGATCGCGGCGGTGCCGAGCCGCAGCCCGGACGGGTCGAACGGCTTGCGCGGGTCGAACGGCACCGCGTTGTAGTTCAGCTCGATCCCGGCGCGGTCCAGGGCCTGCGCCGCCGGCTTCCCGGCGACGCCCTTGTTCGTCAGGTCGATCAGGACGAGGTGGTTGTCGGTGCCGCCGGAGACCAGGTCGTAGCCGCGGTCGACCAGCGCAGCGGCCAGCACCTGCGCGTTCGCGACGATCTGCCGGGCGTACCGGGAGAAGTCCGGCTGCGCCGCCTCCTTCAGCGCGACGGCGATCGCGGCGGTCGTGTGGTCGTGCGGGCCGCCCTGCAGGCCGGGGAAGACCGCCTTGTCGACCGCCTTCGCGTGCTCGGCCGTCGACAGGATCATCGCGCCGCGCGGCCCGCGCAGCGTCTTGTGCGTGGTCGTGGTGACCACGTCCGCGTGCCCGATCGGGGACGGGTGGGCGCCGCCCGCGATCAGCCCGGCGATGTGCGCGACGTCGGCGGCGAGCACCGCGCCGGCCTCCCGGGCGATCTCCGCGAACGCCGGGAAGTCGATCGTCCGCGGGATCGCGGTGCCGCCGCACCAGATCAGCTTCGGCCGCTCCTTCAGCGCCAGGTCGCGGACCTGGTCCATGTCGACCCGCCCGGTGTCGGCGCGCACGTCGTAGCGGACGGGCCGGAACCACGTGCCGGTCGCCGACACCGACCAGCCGTGCGTGAGGTGCCCGCCCATCGGCAGCGACAGCCCCATCACCGGGTCGCCGGGCTCCAGGAACGCCATGTAGACGGCGAGGTTCGCGGGCGACCCCGAGTACGGCTGGACGTTGGCGTGCTCGGCGCCGAACAGCTCCTCGGCCCGCCGGATCGCCAGCAGCTCGATCGGGTCGACGTTCTGCTGGCCCTCGTAGTACCGCTTGCCGGCGTAGCCCTCGGAGTACTTGTTCGTCAGGACCGACCCGGTGGCCTCCAGGACCGCCGGCGACACGTAGTTCTCGGACGCGATCAGCCGGAGCTTCTCGTACTGGCGGCGGGCCTCGGCCTCGACCAGCCCGGCGATCTCGGGATCCCGGTCCTGCAGGTGGGGGACGGGCGGTTGGTGCATCGTGGGCCTCCGCGCTGCTCGCGCCGGGACGTTCGGGCGCCCCGGCGAAGGGGACCCGTACACCCAGGCGCGCGGCGTGCGGACTAGTTTCGCTCCCCGGTGGTCGTCTCCACCTTGACTGCGCCAGTCACGTGCCCGCCATCATATCGGGCCGCCCGCGCCCTCGCCGGGACGGAGACGACGAACAGCCCGCCCAGCAGGAGCAGCGACCCGGCCGCGACCGGCACCGGCATCCGCTCGCCGAGGACGGCGATCGCGAGCGCGGCGGCGACCAGCGGCTCGGCGAGGCTGAGCGTCCCGGCGGTCGCGGCCGGCACCCGGCGCAGCCCGGTGACGAAGGACATGTACGCGGCCGCCGTCGCGGCGATCCCGAGCCAGGCGACCAGCACCGCCGAGCGGGGCTCCGCGAGCGACGGCAGCTCCGCGGCCGTCCAGGGGAGCAGGGCCGCTCCTCCGATGAGCAGCGTGACCGACACGGCGGCGGCCATGCCCACGTCCCGCCTCGTGAGGACCTTGGCGGACACGGTGTACACGCCGAAGCACGTCCCGCCCACGAGGCTCAGCACGATCCCCACCGGGTCGGCGTGGACGGCCGCCCCCGGCACCGTCAGCAGCGCGACACCGCCGACGGCGCACGCCGTGCCCGCCCACCACCTGCGGCTGAGCCGCGTGCCGAGGACGAGCCGCTCGCACAGCCCCGTCGAGACGGGCGCCAGCCCGAACACCACGGCGGTCGCGACGGCGGCCCCGGTGCGGTCGACCGCGCTGAAGAACGCGGCCTGGAAGATCCCGGTCGCGGCGGAGGCCGCCACGACCGGAGGCCACGCCCGCCGCCCCAGCGCGCGGAACGCGCGCCGGTCCGCCACGAGCACCAGCACGGCGAGGACGACCCCGCCCGAGAGGATCCGGGCCCCGCCGACCGCCACCGGGCCCGCCTCCGGCCCGGCGAGCACCTGCGCGGGACCGACCGTCCCCCAGAGCACCCCGGCCGCGAGCACGAGCAGCGACCCGGACAGATTGCTTCGTCGATCCATACGCCCGAAGCTAGAAGGAACTACGGACGTCTCCATACTCAGCCGTGATTCATTCGGCCAGGGACATCACAACCGTCAGATGTTCGCCTTCGACCTGTCACGGCGGTGCCGCGCCGCCGGGTGTTCGGCGTCAGCGCCGATCGGGCATCGGAAGTTCGGCCTGCTCCACCGGCTGGACGTAGTCGTAGACGACGATCGTCCGGACGTCCACGAACTCCTTGCGCCGCGCGAGCCGGTCGAGCACGAAGTCGCGCAGGTAGGCGGTACTCGGCACGGCGACGTGCATGAGCAGGTCCTCGTTGCCCGTGACGACGAAGACCCCGACGGCCTCGGGCATCGCGGCCATGCCGTCCCGCGCCGACTCGATCGCCTCCCGCGACTGCGGCCTGATCCGGATCGAGATCAGCGCCTGCACGCCGCGGCCGAGCCGCTCGAAGTCCACCGCCGCGTGGAACCCGGTGATGACGCCCCTCGCCCGCAGCGCCCGCGTCCGCTCCAGGGCGGTGGACGGAGCGATACCCACCGCCTCGGCCAGTTCCCGGTTCGTCTGCCGCCCGTCCCGCTGCAACCGCCGCAGGATCGCCTGATCGACCGCGTCCACCGCCACCCCTCCCGAACCGACCGCCCGAAGCCGAACTCCCGCACGCGAACCACGCCCGAAAGCCCCCTACCCCCGAACATTATTCGCCCGCCACCGGACACGCACGAAAACGACTGAGGCCCAGCCCTCTTGGACTGGACCTCGACCACGGGAACACGGGCAGGCACGCGGAGCGAGCGCCGGCGAGCGCAGCGGGCATGCCCGGCGACGCAGGCGACCGCAGCGACGCCACACCGCCGCCACGGGCACAAAAGACCGCAACGGCGGCGTGAGGATCGCCTGCGTCGCTGACGGGGGTTCCAGGGGTCGCCCCCCTGGAGTCAGCGGGCCGCGGCCTCCATGGCCTGCTTCACCGCGGCGCGCTTCTCGCGCAGCTTGGCGAGGGCCTCCTCCAGGATGGCCTCGCCGTCCTCGTCGCTGCGGCGCTCCTTCACGTACGCGAGGTGCGTCTTGTAGGGCTCGGTCTTCGGCGGCGCCGGGGGGTTCGCCGAGTCCTGGCCGGCGGGGAACCCGCAGCGGGGGCAGTCCCACGTCTCGGGGACGGCGACGTCCGTCGCGAAACTGGGGCGGGTCTCGTGCCGGTTGGCGCAGTAGAAGGTCACCCAGACGCGGGGGGCGGCGTCGCCGCGCTCCGCCTCTCCCATCGGACCGGCCCCGACACGGCTGCCCCGAATCGCGTTGCCACTACCCACGGATTACTCCTCGCTCGGTGTTCCGCGGCCGTCCGTGACCTCCTGGGACGGCGCGGTGATCGCATGTGCCAGACGGGTGGGTCAGCCGACGCCCTTGTGCTTGAACAGCAGTCCCAGCACGATGATCGAGGCGAACCACAGCACCCCGACGCCGACCGTCAGCCGGTCGAGGTTGCGCTCGACCACGGACGACCCGCCCAGGGACGACGACACGCCGCCGCCGAACATGTCCGACAGGCCGCCGCCCTTGCCCTTGTGCATCAGGACGAGGACGACCATCAGCAGGCTCGTGACGATGAGCACGATGGACGATGCGATGATCATTCTTCAACGCCTTTGTCTGTAGGTCGGGGACGGAGGGTCGGCCGGGCCGGTTTACCCGTCAGCTACGAAGGGTACGACGAACTGGCCGCTGGTTCGGCAAGAACCCCCAGTTGACGCAGAATTGATCAGTTTTGATCAGCCGGGGAGATCCCGGTACCGGCAGATTTTAACGAACTCTCCCGGGTCCAGGCTGGCACCGCCCACCAGGGCGCCGTCCACGTCGTCCTGCGCCATGAGCTTGGCGACGTTGCCGCCCTTGACCGAACCGCCGTACAGGATACGCACTTCGTCGGCCACTCCGCCGTCGTACAGCTCGGCGAGCCGCGTGCGGATCTCGGCGCACACCTCCTGCGCGTCCTGCGGGGTGGCGACCTCGCCGGTGCCGATGGCCCAGACGGGCTCGTAGGCGATCACCGTGCGGCGCGCCTGGGCGGCGGGGATCTTCTCCAGGCCGCCGTCGAGCTGGGTCAGGCAGTGCCGGACGTGCTCGCCGGCCTTGCGGACCTCCAGGCCCTCGCCCACGCACAGGATCGGGGTGATGTCGGCGGCGAGCGCGGCCCTGGCCTTGGCGTTGACGACCGCGTCGTCCTCGCCGTGGTACTGGCGGCGCTCGGAGTGCCCGACGGCGACGTAGGCGCAGGCGAGCTTGGCGAGCATGGCCGCGGAGACCTCGCCGGTGTAGGCGCCGGAGGCGTGCTGGGAGACGTCCTGCGCGCCGTACTGGAGCCCGAGCTTGTCGGCGTCCACGAGCGTCTGCACGGAGCGGAGCGCGGTGAACGGCGGGAGCACGGCGATGTCGACGGCGTCGTAGTCGGCGTCCTTGAAGGTGAACGCCAGCTTCTGGACGAGCCTGATCGCCTCGAGGTGGTCGTTGTTCATCTTCCAGTTGCCGGCCATCAGCGGCTTGCGGCCGCTCTGCCTGCCGGAAGAAGGGGTAGCGGGGGCCATCGGTCAGTCCTCCAGAGCCTGCAGGCCGGGCAGCGTCTTGCCCTCGAGGTATTCGAGGCTGGCGCCGCCGCCGGTCGAGATGTGGGAGAAGGCGGCCTCGTCGAAGCCGAGTTGCCGGACGGCCGCGGCGGAGTCGCCGCCGCCGACCACGGTGAACGCGCCGGAGTCGATCAGGCCCTGCGCGACGGCGCGGGTGCCGTGCGAGTACGGCTCCATCTCGAACACGCCCATGGGGCCGTTCCAGAAGACCGTCCGGGCGTCGGCGAGGCGCGCGGCGAACAGCTTGCCGGACTCGGGGCCGATGTCCAGGCCGAGCCGGTCGGCCGGGATCGCGTCGGCGGCGACCACGGCGTGGTCGGCGTCGGCCGCGAACGCGGTGGCCGCGACGATGTCGACGGGCAGCACGAACTGCCCACCTGTCTCCTTCGCCCGCCGCAGGTAGTCGCGGACGGTGTCGAGCTGGTCCTCCTCGAGGAGGCTCGCGCCGACCTCGTGGCCCTGGGCCTTGAGGAAGGTGAACACCATGCCGCCGCCGATCAGGATGCGGTCGGCCTTGCCGAGCAGGTTGTCGATCACGCCGAGCTTGTCGGACACCTTGGAGCCGCCGAGCGCGACCGCGTAGGGGCGCTCGACGTCCTCGGTGAGCTTCTTCAGCACCTCGACCTCGGCGGCGATCAGCCCGCCGGCGGCGTGCGGGAGCCGCCCCGGCACGTCGTAGACCGAGGCGTGCCTGCGGTGCACGGCGCCGAACCCGTCCCCGACGTAGATCTCGGCGAGCGCGGCCAGCCGGTCGGCGAACGCGCCGCGCTCGGCGTCGTCCTTGCTGGTCTCGCCCGGCTCGAAGCGCAGGTTCTCCAGCAGCGCGACGCCGCCGTCGGCGAGGCCCTCGGCGGCGGCGCGGGCGGAGTCGCCGACGACGTCGGACGCGAACGCCACGTCCGCGCCGAGCAGCTCGCCGAGCCGCCGCGCGACCGGGGCCAGCGAGAACTCGGGTTTGACCTGTCCCTTGGGGCGGCCGAGGTGGGCGCAGACGATGACCTTGGCGCCCTTGGCCCGCAGCGCCTCGATCGTCGGGAGGCTGGCCCGGATCCGCCCGTCGTCGGTGATCGCGCCGTCCTGCAGCGGGACGTTGAGGTCCGCGCGGACGAGCACCCGCCTTCCGGCGACGTCGAGGTCGTCAATGGTGCGCATCGGGATGCGATGTCCTTCCGTACACGGCCGAGCCGTGGCCGCGGCGCGCCCCGGCGGCGACGGCTACAGCTGCGAGCCGACGAGCTTGACGAGGTCGACGAGGCGGTTGGAGTAGCCCCACTCGTTGTCGTACCAGCCGACGACCTTGACCTGGTCGCCGATGACCTTGGTCAGCCCGGAGTCGAAGATGCAGGAGGCCGGGTCGGTGACGATGTCGCTGGAGACGATCGGGTCCTCGGTGTAGACGAGGTAGCCCTTCAGCGCGCCCTCGGCGGCGGTCCGGAACGCCTCGTTGACCTCCTCGACCGTGACCTCGCGGGAGAGGTTGACGGTGAGGTCGGTGGCGGAGCCGGTCGGCACCGGGACGCGCAGCGCGTAGCCGTCCAGCTTGCCCTTCAGCTCGGGCAGCACCAGGCCGATCGCCTTGGCGGCGCCGGTCGAGGTCGGCACGACGTTCAGCGCGGCGGCGCGGGCGCGGCGCAGGTCCTTGTGCGGCGCGTCCTGCAGGTTCTGGTCCTGCGTGTAGGCGTGGATCGTCGTCATCAGGCCCTTCTCGATGACGAAGTTGTCGTGCAGCACCTTCGCCAGCGGGGCCAGGCAGTTGGTGGTGCAGGACGCGTTGGAGATCACCGTGTGCCGCGCCGGGTCGTACTCGCCGTCGTTGACGCCGAGCACGAGGGTGACGTCCTCGTTCTTGGCCGGTGCGGAGATGATCACCTTCTTGGCGCCGTTGTCGGCGTGCACCTTGGCCTTGGTGGCGTCGGTGAAGAAGCCGGTCGACTCCACGACGATGTCGGCGCCGACGTCGCTCCACTTCAGGTTGGCGGGGTCGCGCTCGGCGAACGCCTTGATCGCCTTGCCGCCCACCACGATCTCGTCGGCCGTGGCGCGCACGTCCTCGGGGAAACGGCCGAGGATGCTGTCGTACTTGAGCAACTGGGCGAGTGTGGCGTTGTCGGTCAGGTCGTTGACCGCCACGATCTCGATGTCGGCTCCGCTGGCCTTCACCGCGCGGTAGAAGTTGCGGCCGATCCTGCCGAAACCGTTGATGCCTACTCGGATGGTCACGGAACGGCTCTCCCTCACGTCGTATCGCCCGGCGCGGGCCGGACTGTTAACTGCGGTGGATCCGGGGTTCTCCCCCGCCTTCGACCTTATCCAATGACCCGCCGGTAGCTTGACACCGGTCACGGGGAAATCACGGGGTGGCCCGGACTCCCCCGCCGGGGGGATCCGGTCGGCCGCTCTCCCCGGCCGCTCTCCCCGGCCGCGTCCTCAGCGCATCACCACTACACTCCCCGATCATGCGGCGCGGGTGGTTTGTCCTGATCATGGGAGCGGTGCTGGCCTGCCTCCCGGCGGCCGCCCCGGCGGCGGCGGTGGAGCGTGCCAAGCCGGTGGGCCGCGCGGACCGGCTCGCCGCCGAGCTCCGCCGCGACCCCGTCTACGTCACCGACCACGCGCCGCGGGCCCTGCCGGCGGACGCGGCCGACCGGATCAGGAAGGCGGTCGCCCGGCTCGGCACGCCCGTCTACGTCGCGGTGACGCCGACCTCCCTCGTGGAGAGGTACACCGCCCAGGACCTGGTCCCGCTGGTCCACGACAGCCTGAACCGCCCCGGCCTCTACATCGTGGCCGACCCGACGAGCACGGCGTTCTCCGCCGTCCAGTACGGCGGCACGACGCTCCCGGTGAAGGACGCGATGTACGCCGCGACCTCGGAACTGCCCTCCGACGCGGGCGCGGTCGCCACGATCGAGCGGTTCGCGGACATCGCCCTGTCCGGGCATGCCGCCGAGCGCCGGGAGAACGCGGGCCCGCGGCCGAAGTCGAAGATCCGCATCGAGCTGGACGCCCGCGACCGGTCGGAACGCGAGGCGAGACGCCGGGAATGGGGCGTGTTCGCCGCCGGCACCGCGCTGAGCGGCGCCGCGGTCCTGCTCCTGCTGGTGGGGCTGCGCAGGAGGGCGGCGACCCGCGCCGAGCGCGCCCGGACCGCACGGCTGGAGAAGGCGCGGACGAAGAACGCGCAGGCCAGGAAGGCACGTGCCGAGAAGCGGGGGAAGCGCCGGTGAACACCATCGCCCGGGTCCTGGTCGTCGCGGCCCTCGCGCTCGTCGCGCCGCTGCCCGCAGCCGTCCCGGCGGCCGCGAAGGAGCCGATCCCCGTCCCGTCCTATGCGCAGCACCGGCTGGAGCGGGTCGCGGCGGCGCTCGCCGAGGACCCCCTCTTCGTCGACCCCGACATGTCCACCGCGCTGGACGAGCCCGGACGCGCCCGCGTCCGGGCGGCGATGGACTCGACGGCGCGCGCGATCGGCACGCCCGTCTACGTGGTGATCATTCCGAACAAGTCCGGATCGGAGAGCGACGGCAGGGACAACGTGTTCCTGCACTGGCTCCATGACCGGCTCGGCCGCGACGGCCTGTACCTGATGGCCAGTTCCTCGGCCTGGTTCGAGGACGAGGCGTTCAACGTGCCGCGCCGGCTGACGTACATCGACGACGAGGGCATCCAGCAGCCCGCCGACTCCGAGCGCCGGTTCGCCGACCTCGCCGACCGGCTGGTCGCCTGGCTGGGGCTCGCCCGGACGGCGCCGTCGGCGTCCCCGAGGATCCCGGAACTGTACAGCTCGCCCGACCCGTTCGGGGCCGAGCATCGGCTGCGGCCCGTCGAGCCGGAGACCAAGGCCCCCTTCCTCACCGGCCTGCTGCTCGCCGGCCCGTTCGCCGGCGCGACCCTGTACGGGCTCGGCCTCGGCGCCGCCGCGTACCGGCGCCGCCGCCGCAGTCCCCGCCCGGCCGCGGTGAGTGCGGCCGTCGAGACGCATTCCGGCGCCCCGACCGAACCCACGGTGAAATGGCTGCGCCGCACAGGCCGCAGGGAGCTGGACCGGCTGCGCGAGCTGCTCCCCGATGCCGCGGAGAACCCCGGCCGCGCCTACGCGGTGTCCGCCTACGACGTCGCCCAGATCCTCTACGACGACGCCGGCGAGGACCCCGGCCGGGCGCTCGACCTCACCGGGGCGATCGTGCTGGCCCGGCTGGGACGGGCGGCGCTCGCCGGGAAGACCGCCCACCCGGCTCCGCCGTGCTTCGTCAACCCGCTGCACGGCCCCTCGGCACAGCAGCGGAAGATGCAGCTGGGCGGCACGCGCGCCAGGCGCCGTCCCGTCTGCTCGTCGTGCGCCGGCCGGAAGGCGCCGGTGCTGAAGGTCCCGGGCCCGGACGGCCCGCTCCCGCACTACGCCGTCCCCGGGGTCTGGAAGGACACCGGATTCGGGGCCGACGGCGACCCGATCCCACGCATCCAGGAGTATCTCGGTGTCGAGTGAACCGTCCCCCGGCGCGCGGCTGGCCGCGGAACTGCGGCGTTCCCCGATCTACGTCGACCCGTCGCTGGCCTCCGCGCTGCCGGAGGCCGAGCGCAAGCGCCTCATCGCCAAGTTCGGCAAGCTCTCCGTGCCCGTGTTCGTCGTCCTCGTCCCGCTGGTCAAGGGCGGCACGTGGAGCGACGACGACCAGCTCGTGACGGTCGTCCACGCCAACCTCGGCCGGGACGGCGTCTACATCACGTTCGGCAGCATCGGCGACGACCTGCGCGCGAAGGAGTTCGGCGGCGACCACGACGCACGCGAGGCCGCCTGGGCGGTGGCCTTCGACCGCGCCTACCGGGACGCGTCGCTCACGAGCCGCCTGGACCGCATCGCGGACCTCATGCTCTCCGGCAACGCCAAGAAGGAGTACGACCGCCAGAGCGCGGCGATCGACAAGCGCGCCAAGGAACGAGGCTCCGAGAGCCGGGGCGCGGGAGACGGCGGCTCCCCCGTCCTCCCGATCACGCTGGGCGCCGCGGGGATCGCGGCCGCCGGAATCGGCGGCCTCGTGCTGTGGCGGCGCCGCCGCATGGCGTCCGTCCGCCGCGAGGGCAGCGCGCTGCTCCTGCCCCGCACGGTCTTCGCCACGGCCAAGCGCGCCAGCGAGGACCAGCTCCGCGAGCAGGCGTCCCACGAGGTCATCGTCTTCGGCGAACTCCTGGACGGCACGGACGTCCCCGCCTCCGGCGAACGGGCCGGCGAGCTGATGACCAGGGCGCTGGACGCCTACCAGGCGGCCGGCAAGACCCTCGACCGCGTCCGCGGCGTCCCCGACCTGGCGGGCGTCCTCGTCCTCCTCGACCAGGGCCGCGACGCGCTCGCCTCGGCCCGCGCCCTCGCCTCCGGCGGCGCGGAGATCCCGCCGAGCCCGCTCTGCTTCTTCAACCCGCTGCACGGGGACGCGGCCGCCGAGATCGACTGGCGCCCCATCGGCTCCCGCCGGCGCCTGCACGTCCACGCCTGCCGGGACTGCGCCCGCTCCGCCCGCGCGAAGGAGACCCCCGACATCCTCATGGACCGCCGCGACGGCCGCGACGTCCCCTACTTCGAGGTGGACCCGGCCCAGAGCGTCTGGGCCGAAACCGGCTACGGCCAGCTACGCGACGACCTGGTCCACAGAATCCTCAGAGGCGATCTGAACCCCAAGTAACGCCCCCTGCGATCCCCTTCTGGACGACCGGGGAGTCACTGCAGCATGTCGGCGGTCAGGTTCGCCTCGGTACCGGGGATGCCCTGGTCGGTGGCGCGCTTGTCGGCCATGGCCAGGAGGCGGCGGATGCGGCCGGCGATGGCGTCCTTGGTGAGGGGCGGGTCGGCGAGCTGGCCGAGTTCCTCCAGGGACGCCTGCTTGTGCTCCAGGCGGAGGCGGCCGGCGTTGACGAGGTGGTCGGGGGCGTCGTCGCCGAGGATCTCCAGGGCGCGGGCGACGCGGGCGCCGGCGGCGACGGCGGCGCGGGCGGAGCGGCGCAGGTTGGCGTCGTCGAAGTTGGCGAGCCGGTTGGCGGTGGCCCGGACCTCGCGGCGCATCCGGCGCTCCTCCCAGGCCAGGACGCTGTCGTGGGCGCCGAGCCGGGTGAGCAGGGCGCTAATGGCGTCCCCGTCGCGGACGACGACGCGGTCGACGCCGCGGACCTCGCGGGCCTTGGCGTGGATCTTGAGGCGGCGGGCGGCGCCGACCAGGGCGAGCGCGGCCTCGGGGCCGGGGCAGGTCACCTCCAGGGACATGGACCGGCCGGGCTCGGTGAGCGAGCCGTGCGCGAGGAACGCGCCGCGCCAGGCGGACTCGGCGTCGCAGGCCGCCCCCGCGACCACGTGCCGGGGCAGGCCGCGGACGGGCCGGCCGTTGTTGTCGATGAGCCCGGTCTGCCGGGCGAGCGACTCGCCGTCCCGGAAGACGCGGACGACGTACCGGTTGCCCTTGCGCAGGCCGCTCGGCGCGAGCACGACGACCTCGGAGGTGTGCCCGAACACCTCCGCGATGTCCTTGATGAGGCGCCGCGCCGCGACCCCGGTGTCGATCTCGGCCTCGATCACGATGCGGCCGCTGACCAGGTGCAGGCCCCCCGCGAACCGCAGCAGCGTCGAGACCTCGGCTTTGCGGCAGCACGGCTTCATGACCGTGAGCCTGCTCAGCTCGTCCTTGACCACACCGGTCATCGCCATCTGATGAACCCTCCCCCTATCGGACTCCCAGCAGTGTGGCCGATGCCGACCACGCGGGACGTCACTCGCTGAAAATCTGTACCAAGGCTTGGGCCAGCCGGGCGGGTTCATGACGCGGCGACCCGTCGTCGGCGGCGACGTCGGCGAGGACGAGCCGCCCGCCGAGGGCCCGCGCGGCCTTCTCCAGGGCGTCCGGATCGTCCACCACCGCGCGGTCGGCGATCACGACGTCCACGCGCAGGTCCGGGGCGTGCGCCTGCAGGACCTCCAGGTGGGTCTGCGGCGAGAAGTCGTCGGTCTCGCCGGGCTGCGGCGCGAGGTTGAGCGCGACGGCGCGGCGGGCGCGGGCGGTGGTGAGCGCGCGGGCCAGCGCGGGCACCTTGAGGTGCGGCAGGACGCTGGTGAACCAGGAGCCGGGCCCGAACAGGATCCAGTCGGCGTCCTCGACGGCGTCGAGGGCCTCCTGGCAGGCCGGCGGGTCGGCGGGGACGAGCGACACGCCGAGCACGCTGCCGGGCGTCTTCGCGCACGCCGCCTGCCCTTTGACGTGGGTGATCTCGCCGGGGCGGGACGGGTCGGCGCCGCGCACCTCGGCGACGATGTCCATCGGCACGGCCGCCATCGGCAGCACGCGGCCGTGCGCGCCGAGGAGCCGCCCGACCCAGTCGAGGCCGGCGACGGTGGATCCGTCGGCGTCCGCGCCGCCGAGCAGCTCCCACAGCGCGACGATGAGGAGGTTGCCGACGGCGTGGTCCTTCAGGTCGCCCTCGCTGCGGAAGCGGTGCTGGACGACGTCCCGCCAGGTCTGCCCCCATTCGTCGTCGCCGCAGAGGGCGGCGAGCGCCATCCGCAGGTCGCCGGGCGGCAGCACGCCGAGTTCGCGGCGGAGCCGGCCGCTGGAGCCGCCGTCGTCGGCGACGGTGACGATCGCGGTCAGCCGGTCGGTGACGCGGCGCAGCGCCGACAGCGAGGCGTAGAGGCCGTGGCCCCCGCCGAGCGCGACGACCTTCGGGCCCGCCGTTGGGCCAGGGTGCTTCACCGTGCCGTTACTCTCCTCGTCCGGGGACACCGCGGGCGGTCATTCGCGGCCCAGGTCGCGGTGGGCGACCTGCACCTCGATGCCCTCGTCCCGCAACCGGGCGGCGATCTGTTCCGCCATGGCCACACTACGGTGTTTTCCGCCGGTACATCCCACGGCGAGCGTCACGTAGTGCTTGCCCTCCCGCTCGTACCCGCCGGCGAGCAGCCGCAGCACTTCCGAGTAGGCGTCCAGGAACTCCTTGGCGCCGCGCTGGCTGAGGACGTAGTCGCGGACGGCGGTGTCGCGGCCCGTCTTCGGCCGCAGCTCCGGCACCCAGTGCGGGTTCGGCAGGAACCGGCAGTCGACGACGAGGTCGGCGTCGACCGGCAGCCCGTACTTGTAGCCGAACGACACGACGGTCGCGCGCAGGCTGGACTCGCCGGTGTCGTTGCCGAAGAACCCGATGATCTTGTTGCGCAGCTCGTGCACGTTGAGGCCGCTGGTGTCGATCACCAGGTCGGCCTCGGCGCGGACCTCGCGGACGAGCTCGCGCTCGCGGGCGATGCCGTCCACCAGGCGGCCGTCGCCCTGCAGCGGGTGGGGCCGGCGGACGCTCTCGAAGCGGCGCACCAGGTCGGCGTCGTTGGCCTCCAGGAACACCACCCGCGGGTGGACGCCGCGCGCCTCCAGCTCGGCGATCGAGGAGTGCAGGTCCTCGGTGAAGGCCCGGCTGCGGACGTCCACGACGACGGCGATGCGCGGCACCGCGTCCTTCACCCGGCCGCCGAGGTCGGCCATCGTGGCGAGCAGCCCCGGCGGCAGGTTGTCGACCACGAACCAGTCGAGGTCCTCCAGGGACTTGGCCGCGGTGCTGCGGCCCGCCCCGGACATGCCGGTGACGATCACGATGTCCGGTATCTTGGTCTCGCTGGTCATGCCCGTCTCCCCCTGTGCTCCCCGTCGCCCGTGCCCGCGCCCTCGCGTGCCTGGACGGTACCGCCGTGCAGCGCCGCGACGATCCCCTCGGCGCTGCGCATGCCGATCCCCGGAACCTCGGCGACCTGCTCGGGCGTCGCTTCCCGCAGCCGCTTCAGCGAGCCGAAGTGCTTCAGCAGCGCCGCCCGCCGCGCCGGGCCCAGACCCGGAACGTTATCGAGTTCGCTGGCCGTCATGGACTTGGACCGCCGCTGCCGGTGGAAGGTGATGGCGAAACGATGCGCTTCGTCGCGTACCCGCTGGACGAGGAACATGCCCTCGCTGTTGCGCGGCAGGATCACGGGATCGCCCTCGCCGGGGAGCCACAGCTCCTCCAGCCGCTTGGCGATGCCGCAGACCGCGATGTCGTCGACGCCGAGCTCGTCGAGGGCGCGCTGCGCGGCGGCGACCTGCGGCGGGCCGCCGTCGACGAGCACCAGGTTGGGCGGGTAGGCGAACTTGCGCGGCCGGCCGGTCTCCGGGTCGATCGGCTGGTGCGCCCCCTCTTCCGTCTCACTCTGGGGGGACGTCCCCCCGGCTCCCCCGGCAGCTGCCTCGATGGGGTCGCCGAGCGTGTCGAGCTCGCCGAGCTTCTCGCTCTCGGCGAGGTAGCGGCGGAACCGCCGGGTGATCACCTCGTGGATGGAGCGGACGTCGTCCTGCCCCTCGACGGCCTTGATCGTGAACCGGCGGTACTCGCTCTTGCGGGCCAGGCCGTCCTCGAACACGACCATGGACGCGACCACGTTCGTGCCCTGCAGGTTCGAGACGTCGTAGCACTCGATGCGCAGCGGCGCCTCGTCCAGCTCCAGGGCGTCCTGGATCTCCTGGAGGGCGCGGCTGCGGGTGGTGAGGTCGGACGCGCGGCGGGTCTTGTGCTGCTTGAGCGCCTCGTGGGCGTTGCGCGCGACCGTCTCCAGCAGGGTCTTCTTGTCGCCGCGCCGCGGGACGCGCAGCCGGACGGGCCCGCCGCGCTGCTCCGACAGCAGCTCGGTCATGGCCTCCAGCTCGGGCGGCAGCGCCGGGACGAGGACCTCGCGCGGCACCGACTCGCTCTCGCTGTAGATCTGGATGAGGAAGTTCTCGACGAGGTCGGCGGTGGTGACCTCCTCGACCTTGTCGACGACCCAGCCGCGCTGGCCGCGGATGCGGCCGCCGCGCACGTAGAACACCTGGACGGCCGCCTCCAGCTCGTCCTCGGCGAAGGCGATCATGTCGCAGTCGGTGCTGTCGGGCAGGACGACGGCCTGCTTCTCCAGGGCCCGCTCCAGGGCGCGGATGTCGTCGCGGAGCCGGGCGGCGCGCTCGTACTCCTGGGACGCGGCGGCCTCGCGCATGTCGCGTTCGAGGCGCTTGATGAACCGGGTCGTGTTGCCCGCCATGAAGTCGCAGAAGTCCTCGGCGAGGAGGCGGTGCTCGTCCGGCGAGACGCGGCCGACGCACGGCGCCGAGCACTTGCCGATGTAGCCGAGCAGGCAGGGGCGGTCGAGCTGGTGCTGCCGCTTGAACACGCCGGCGCTGCACGTCCGGACGGGGAACACGCGCAGCAGCTGGTCGACCGTCTCGCGGATCGCCCACGCGTGCGAGTACGGCCCGAAGTACCGCACGCCCTTGCGCTTCGCGCCCCGCATCACCATCACCCTCGGGAAGTCCTCGTTCAGGGTGACCGCGAGGTAGGGATACGACTTGTCGTCGCGGTAGCGGACGTTGAACCGGGGGTCGAACTCCTTGATCCAGGAGTACTCGAGCTGGAGGGCCTCGACCTCGGTGCCGACGACCGTCCAGTCGACCCGGGCGGCGGTCTGCACCATCGTCTGCGTGCGGGGGTGCAGCGAGGAGAAGTCGGCGAAGTAGGAGCCGAGGCGCGAGCGCAGGCTCTTGGCCTTGCCCACGTAGATGACCCGGCCGTGCTCGTCGCGGAATCGATACACCCCGGGGGACTCCGGGATCGAGCCCGGAGCGGGTCGGTAGGTCGCCGGATCTGCCACGCTCAGAAGCCTAGTGGGCGGCGCCGACACGCCGGGCTTCCGCGCGGGCCGTCCCGGTGCGACGATCGGGCAAGGTGATACAGATCTCCCTTTCCAGGTCGGATGATGGCAAAGCACTGGGAAAGGGATGGTCGGACCGACGTTCCGATCAGCCGAGGAGGTCGTCGCGCACGTGTCCGCGCTCTGGGCCTGGGTCTTCCTGGCGGCCGTCGTCGCCACGTCCGTGATCGTCGTGGAGGCGGGCCGCCGGCTGCTCGCCGGGCGGCTGTCGCACCGCTGGCCGGGCGCGGGCCGGGTCGCCCGCCGCGTCGCCGCGCCCGCGTTCGCGTTCGCCACCGTGGTCAGCGCCAACGCCGCGATGCCCTACCACCTGCTGCACGGCTCGCCCGACGGCGCCGTCCGGCACGCGCTGCGGATCGCCGCCATCGGCGCCACGACCTGGCTGGTGCTGCGGATCGCCTACGCGCTGAGCGACCCGCCGCTGGAACGGCTGATGCACATCGAGGGCGAGCGCAACCGGCGGGCCCGCCGCGCCCGCACCCAGATGCTGCTGCTGCGCCGGATCGCCGCCGTGGTCATCACGGTCGTCGCGGTCGGCGCAGCGCTGTTCACCTTCCCGAGCGTGCGGGCGATCGGCGCCGGGGTGCTCGCCTCGGCGGGCGTCGCCGGGCTGGTCGTCGGCATCGCGGCCCGGCCCACGCTCGGCAACCTGCTCGCCGGGCTGCAGCTGGCGTTCAGCGACGCGCTGCGCCTGGACGACATCGTCGTCACCCAGGGCACCTGGGGGCGGGTCGAGGAGCTGACGCTGTCCTACGTGGTGCTGCGGCTCTGGGACGACCGCCGGATGATCTTCCCGGTGTCGCACTTCACCGAGCAGCCGTTCGAGAACTGGACCCGGCACTCCAGCCGGCTGCTCGGCTCGGTGGAGCTGCACGTGGACTGGACGGTGCCGGTCGAGGAGCTGCGCGCCGAGCTGTACTCGGCGCTCCGCGACAACCCGCTGTGGGACCGGCGTGAGTGGGTGCTGCAGGTCGTCGAGACCCTGCCGAACGGCCTGCTCAAGCTGCGCGCGCTGATGAGCGCCGCCGACTCGGCGAGCACCTGGGACCTGCGCTGCGACGTGCGCGAGCACCTCGTCGTCCACATCCGCGAGCGAGAACTACCCGGAGGCGCTCCCCCGGTTCCGCGTGGGCGCCGAGCCCGTCGCCGACGGCACGCGCCCCTCCCCCGCGGACGGCACGGGTTCGTCGGCGGCCGGCGTGCCCGCCACTGCGGACGGCGCGGCCACCGCCGCGGACGGCACGGGCTCGTCGCCGGACGGGACGGTCACCGCGGAGGGCACGGGCTCGGCCGCGGACCGCGCCGGCCGGCCGGCGGAGGGGGCGGCCGCGGCACCCGCGCCGCGGACGGAGGGCGGCGCCTCGTCCGGGGTGAACGCGCCGGAGGACCCCGACGGCGCGCCGGACGACTCCGGCGGCCGGGCCGCCCCGCGCGGGGACGGCCCGGGACCGCGCACGCCGCTCAGGCGAGCATGACCTTCCCGTCCTGGACGGTGACGTTCTTCTTCTCCAGCGGCTTGTCGGCGGGCGGGTTCACCACCGACCCGTCGCTGATCTTGAACTTGCTGCCGTGGCAGGGGCAGTTGATCGTGCCGCCCGACACCGACCCGACGCTGCAGCCGCGATGGGTGCAGGACGCGGAGAACGCGGTGAACTGCCCCTGCTGCGGCTGGCAGACGACGACCTCGGCGTCCTCGAACACCTTGCCGCCGCCGACCGGGATCTCGGCGGCGGACGCGAGGGCGGCACCGGACCCGGCGTCCCCGCCCGCGCCGCCGCCGGACCCGCTGGAGCCGCCGGAGCCCGCATCGTCGCCGGACCCCCCGCACGCGGCCGCCAGCCCGGCCACGCCCGCGAGGCCCGCGCCGATCAGCAGCCCCCGGCGGCTCCTGGCGCTCCCCGGCTCCCGCTCCGCACCGTCCCCCGGTTCCCGCTCCGTCCCGTCCGGCTTCGTCTCGGACCCCTGTGGCATGTTCGCCCCTCCGGTGACATGTCTCGGTTGTTCCGTCACCTGAGGACACGAACGAGCGGCCGAGATGGTTCAAACCGGAACCAAATCGGGCCGCCAGCACGTCACGTCAGGTGACGACGATGCCGCCGTTCTCCACCTGGACCGGGTACTCCTGCAGCGGCGTGTCCGCCGGGCCCTTCGCCACCGACCCGTCCGTGATCTTGAACTCGCTGCCGTGGCACGGGCAGTGGATGATCTCGTTCCGGACGCTGCCGACCGTGCAGCCCTGGTGGGTGCACACCGCGGTGAACGCCTTGAACTCGCCCTGCGCGGGCTGGGTCACCACGACCTTCTCGTCCCCGTAGATCTTGCCGCCGCCGACGGGCACGTCCGCGGCCTCCGCGATCTTCTTGCCCTTGAGGTCCGCGGCGGACTTCGCCCCGCCGCCGCCCCCGCCGCATCCGGCGATCACGGTGGCGCCGAGCGCCCCGCCGCCGCACAGCACGGCGCGCCGCCCGATCCCCCCGTCCCCGGCCGCCCGGGGCATCACGTTCTCTCCCATGGGTCCATCTTGGTGGACGGCCCCGCGGACTCCGCACCGCCCCTCGGGCTAGGCGAGGATCTTCTTGAGGAACTGGCCGGTGTGGCTGGCCTCGACCCCGGCGACGTCCTCGGGCGTGCCGGTGGCGACGACCGTGCCGCCGCGCGAGCCGCCCTCGGGGCCCATGTCGATGATCCAGTCGGCGGTCTTGACGACGTCGAGGTTGTGCTCGATGACGATGACCGTGTTGCCCTTGTCGACCAGGCCGTTCAGGACGCCGAGGAGCTTGCGGATGTCCTCGAAGTGCAGGCCGGTGGTCGGCTCATCCAGCACGTAGACGGTCCGGCCGGTGGAGCGCTTCTGCAGCTCCGAGGCCAGCTTGACGCGCTGCGCCTCGCCGCCGGACAGCGTCGGGGCGGGCTGGCCGAGCCGGACGTAGCCGAGCCCGACGTCGTTGAGCGTCTTCAGGTGCCGGTGGATCGCCTTGATCGGCTCGAAGAACCCGGTGGCCTGCTCGATCGGCATGTCGAGCACCTCGGAGATCGTCTTGCCCTTGTAGTGGACCTCCAGGGTCTCCCGGTTGTAGCGGGCGCCGTGGCAGACCTCGCACGGGACGTAGACGTCCGGCAGGAAGTTCATCTCGATCTTGATGGTGCCGTCGCCGGAGCAGTTCTCGCAGCGGCCGCCCTTGACGTTGAAGGAGAACCGGCCCGGCTGGTAGCCGCGCACCTTCGCCTCGGTGGTCTGCGCGAACAGCTTGCGGATGTGGTCGAACACGCCGGTGTAGGTCGCCGGGTTGGAGCGCGGGGTGCGCCCGATCGGCGACTGGTCGACGTGCACGACCTTGTCGAGCTGGTCGACGCCGTTGACGCGCTTGTGCTTGCCGGGGACGGTCTTCGCCCCGTTCAGCTTCTTGGCCAGCGAGTTGTACAGGATGTCGTTGACCAGCGTCGACTTGCCCGACCCGGACACACCGGTCACGGCGGTCAGGATGCCGAGCGGGAACGCGACGTCGACGTCGCGCAGGTTGTTCTGCTGGGCGCCCTTGACGGTGATCTCGCGCCCCTTGGTGCGCGGCCGGCGGATCTGCGGGACGGCGATCTCCCGCCGCCCGTCCAGGTAGGCGCCGGTCAGCGACCGCTCGGACTTCTTCAGGTCCTCGACGGTGCCGGACACGACGATCTCGCCGCCGTGCTCGCCCGCGCGGGGGCCGATGTCGACGATCCAGTCGGCGGCGGCGATGGTGTCCTCGTCGTGCTCGACGACGATCAGCGTGTTGCCCATGTCGCGGAGCCGGATCAGCGTCTCCAGCAGCCGGTGGTTGTCGCGCTGGTGCAGGCCGATGGACGGCTCGTCCAGCACGTACAGCACCCCGACCAGGCCGGACCCGATCTGCGTCGCCAGCCGGATGCGCTGCGCCTCGCCGCCCGCGAGCGTCGCGGACGCCCGGTCGAGCGTGAGGTAGTCGAGGCCGACGTCCAGCAGGAAGCCGAGCCGGGCGTTGATCTCCTTCAGGACGCGCTCGGCGATGTGCGTCTCGCGCCCGTTCAGCTCCATCGCGAGGAGGAACTTGGCGGCCTCGCCGATCGGCATGGCGGCGACCTCGGCGATCGACCTGCCGCCCATGGTGACGGCCAGCACGACCGGCTTGAGCCGGGCGCCGTCGCAGGTCGGGCACGGGATCTCCCGCATGTAGCCCTCGAACCGCTCCCGGCTGGAGTCGCTCTCGGACTCGGCGTGCCGCCGCTGGATGTAGGGGATCACGCCCTCGTAGGCGGTGTAGTACGACCTCGTCCGGCCGTAGCGGTTCTTGTACCGCACGTGGACCTGGGTCTCGTGCCCGTTGAGGACGGCCTTGCGCGCCTTGGCGGGCAGCTTGTGCCAGGGGGTGTTGAGGTCGAACCCCATGGCGTCGCCCAGCGCGGACAGCAGCCGCAGGAAGTAGTCGCTCACATGCCCGTTGGACCAGGGCTGGATGGCGCCTTCGCCGAGCGTCAGCTCCTCGTCGGGGACGACGAGCTCGGGGTCGACCTCCATACGCGTCCCGAGGCCGGTGCAGTCGGGGCAGGCGCCGTAGGGCGAGTTGAACGAGAACGACCTCGGCTCGAGCTCCTCGAACGACAGGTCGTCGTAGGGGCAGTACAGATGCTCGGAGTACATCCGGGTGCGGTTCTCGTCGCCCTCGTCGAGGTCGACGAAGTCGAGGACGATCGTGCCGCCCGCGAGCCCCAGCGCCGTCTCGACCGAGTCGGCGAGCCGCTGCCGCGCGGAGTCCTTCACCGAGAGCCGGTCGACCACGACGGAGATGTCGTGCTTCTCCTGCTTCTTCAGCTTGGGTGGCTCGTCCAGCCGGATCATCTGCCCGTCGACGAGCGCCCGCGAGTACCCCTTGGACTGCAGCTCGCGGAACAGCTCCAGGTACTCGCCCTTGCGCCCGCGGATGACGGGCGCGAGCACCTGGAACCGCGTGCCGGGCTCCAGCTCCAGCACCCGGTCGACGATCTGCTGCGGCGCCTGCCGGCTGATCGGCCGGCCGCACTCGGGGCAGTGCGGGTGCCCGATCCGCGCGTACAGCAGCCGCAGGTAGTCGTACACCTCGGTGATCGTCCCGACCGTCGACCGCGGGTTCTTGCTGGTCGACTTCTGGTCGATCGACACCGCCGGGGACAGCCCCTCGATGAAGTCGACGTCGGGCTTGTCCATCTGGCCGAGGAACTGCCGGGCGTAGGCCGACAGCGACTCCACGTACCGGCGCTGGCCCTCCGCGAAGATCGTGTCGAACGCCAGGCTGGACTTGCCGGACCCCGACAGACCGGTGAACACGATCATGGAGTCCCGCGGGAGGTCGAGCGAGACGTCCTTCAGGTTGTGCTCGCGTGCTCCACGCACGATGAGTCGGTCATGCACGGCGTTATTCCGGTTCCTCTTCTGGGGCGCGGCGATGGGGAGGGACACGTCGTTCCCAGGCTAGCCACGGGGTACGACAGAATCCCCCGACTCCATAACGGCGACGGCCGCCGCCGCATTTCATGAAGCTACCCGCCCGTCCCCCGAGCTCCGGACGGCCCTTCGCACCGTACACGTGTTCGAACGCCGCCCGCCACCGCAACACCCGGCCCGCGCGGTCAGGGGCGCTCGGGCGGCGGCCCGTCGTCGAGGGCGTGCGCGAGGTAGCGGTCGGCGGAGCGGCGGACGGCGTTCTTGCCGTCGGTGTAGACGATCTTCCGCCACCAGGCGCCGTAGACGCGGTCGAAGTCGTAGGGCTCCAGGAGGCGCAGGGCGCGGCGGACGATGCGCGGGCGCTCCGGGATGTGGTTCGGGTAGCTGTACATGAAGCTCACCCAGTCGCGGTCCTGGACGACCGTGAGGATGTCGCCGGTGAACAGGGCGCGGGCGTCGCGCCAGTGCAGGACCTGGCCGCCGTCGAAGTGGACGCCGGCGTTGATCAGCGTGAGGCCGTCGGCGAGTTCGTGGGTGTCGCCCTCCCAGAAGACGACGGAGTCGTCCGGGCGGGCGACCCAGCGGCGGTCCGCCTCGTGGATGTAGACGGGGGCGTCGAACGCGTGCGCCCACTCGATCATCGAGCCGTAGAAGTGCGGGTGGCTGATCGCGATCGCGGAGACGCCGCCGAGGTCGTTGACCTGGCGGACCACGGCGTCGTCGATGTGCGTGACCATGTCCCAGAGGACGTTGCCGGACGGGGCGCGCAGCAGCAGGGCGCGCTGGCCGATGGCGGTGGACGGCTCGGTGCCGATCCCGACGACGTCCGGGCCCTCCTCGGCGATCCGGCCCCGGTGGCCGGCGCGCAACTCCTCCAGGGTCGTCCATTTCTGGCCGTCCCAGCCGACGTACTGGCGCTCGTCCTCGCAGATGGGGCAGTCGGGACGGGGTCCGCCGTACTGGACGCCGCAGGTCGCGCAGATCGGAAACTCCATGATCACTATTGTCTGGCAGCGGACCGGCCGGTGCGACAGGATGGAGGCGCTTTTTCAGCCGAGGAGGGGTCATGGACTGGCGCGACGTGATCGACGAGCTGGACGCGGGCACCGAGCGGATCATCGTGACGCTCGGCAAGCTCACCGAGCAGGACCTGCGCGGCCCGTCGGCGCTGCCGGGATGGAGCCGCGGGCACGTCGCCACCCATGTCGCCCGCAACGCCGACTCCCTCTGGAACCTGCTCGAAGGGGCCCGGACGGGGGCCGAGATCCCGCAGTACCCGAGCCTGGAGCAGCGCAACGCCGACCTCGACGCGGGCGCCGGGCGCGACGGCGGCGCGCTGATCGCCGACGTCCGCGACACCGCCGCGCGGTTCGCCGGGCAGGCCCGCGCGCTGCCGCGCGACGCCTGGAGCGCTCCGGTGCGGTCGATGCCGGGCTGGCCGCACCCCGCCTGGTACACGGTGTTCCGCCGGTGGAACGAGGTGGAGGCGCACCATGTCGACCTCGCCGCCGGGTACGGGGCCGCCGACTGGCCCGAGTCCTACGTCCGGTGGGCGTCGGCGGCGACGCTGGCCGACATGGCGGCGCTGCCGGACGAGCGGCGCGGCGCACTGGCCGGGTACCGGATCACCGCGACCGACTCCGGCGAGTCCGCCGACCTCGGCTGGACGGCGGGCGGCCCGGAGGCGTCCGGTTCGGGTCGGGCGCTGCTCGGCTGGCTGTCCGGCCGCACCGACGGCTCGGGCGTCCACGTCCGCCCGGACGGCCCCCTCCCGCAGCCCCCGCCCTGGCCGCACCGCCCGGCCGGGCTCTAGTCCTCGCCGGCCAGGCGCCGCAGCGCGCCGGCCGACCGGACGACGATGCCGTCGCGGGTGACGGACACGCCGTCGCGCAGCGGCTCGGCGGCGAGGAGCTGCGCGACCTTCCGGCGCCCCATCCCGGCCCAGCGTCCGAGGTCCTGCTGGGAGATCGGGACCGGGACGTGCACGCCCTCCGCCGCCGCGCCGTCCGGCCGCCCCTCCACGACCGGGGTGCCGAACCGCTCGGCGAGGCGCAGCAGCCGGGAGGCGAGGCGGCGTCCGGGGTCGTCGGGGAAGTGGGCGACGCGCAGCTCGTTGGCGTCGCGCAGCCGTTCGGCGAGGACGGCGGCGACGGCCCAGCCCGACCCCGGCTGGGCGTCCAGGACGCCCCGGAGCCGGGCGGCGGGCAGCACCAGGGCCTCCACGCGGGTCATCGCCTCGACGCTGGCGTGCCGGGTCCCGCCGTCGGCCGCCTCAACCTCGCCGACCAGGTCGCCCGGCCCGAGGACGTCGAGGATGGCGGCGCCGCCGTCCCGGTCCGTCCAGACCTTCACCGCGCCGGTGCGCAGCACGAACACCTGGGACGCGCGGGTGTGCTCGCGCATCAGGTACGCGCCCGGCCTGATCACCACCGGGGCGCCGGACCCGCGCAGCGCCTCCCGGGCGCGCGGGCTCAGCGCGTCCCAGAACCGGGTGGCCGCCATCGCGCCTCCTCACCGGACCCGGCCCGGGCGGGGGCCCGCGACCCTCGGACGATCATGGTCTCATGGTCCGGTGGCCGCGGGCCGCGCCGGCGGGCCTGCCGGGGACGCCGCGGTCACATGTCGAGCGACCTCTCCGATTCGAGCAGGTTGTCGAGGGCGCGGACGCGCCGGGCGCAGTCCGCGGCGGCGGTCCGGTCGCCGAGCGCGAGGTGCGAGGCGCCCAGCAGCTCCAGGGCCTGCCGCAGCCCGCGCCGGTCGTCCATGTCGCGGCGGATGACGATCTCGGCGTCGACGTGCTCCACCGCGCGGGCGTGCTCGCCGAGCAGCTGGGACGCGCGGGCCATCGTGTGCAGCGCGTGCGCCTGCTCGCGGGCGGCGCCCAGCTCGGCGGCGAGGTCGAGGGCGCGCCGCCCGGTCTCCAGGGCCTCGCCGGCGCGGCCGAGGTCGAGGTGGATGGCGGCGAGGTGGACCAGGCCGGTGGCCTCGCTGTGCCGGTCGCCGACCTCGCCGAGGAAGCGCAGCGCCTCCAGCTCCTCGGCGAGGGCCTCGGCGGGGCGGCCCGCGCGGCGCAGCACGGCGGCGAGGGTGTCCAGGCCGACGCCGAGGCCGTACCAGTCGCCGCCCGACCTGCGCAGGTGCAGTGCCTGCCGGGCCGCGTGCTCGGCCTCCACGGGCAGCCCGAGCCAGGAGTAGGTGCGGGCGAGGCTGCCGAGCGTCCCGGCCATGCCGCTGCGCGCGCCGAGCCGGTGCCACAGGTCCAGGGCCTCCAGGCCGAGGACGAACGCCTCCTGCGGGCGCCCGAGGCGGCGCATCACGACCGACAGCTGCTCCAGGTCGTTGGCCTCGCCGTGCTGGTCGCCGATCTCGCGGCGGATCTCCAGCGCGCGCAGCAGGTGCTCGCGCGCCTCCCGGTACCGGCCGAGCCGCCAGTGGACGACGCCGATCTGCGCGAGCACCTCGGCCTCGCCGTGCCGGTCGCTGATGTCGCGGTGCAGCCGCAGCGCCTCCCCGCAGTAGGTGAACGCCTCGGCGAACTTCGACGCCTCGCACATCAGCATCCCGAGCGTGGTCAGCGCGCGCGCCTCCCCGTGCCGTCCGCCCAGGGCCCGGTAGGTGCGCAGCGCCTGCTCGGCGTCCTGCTGCGCCATCTCGCGCAGCCCGAGCGCGGCGTTCATCCGGGCGAGTTCGGTCAGCGCCAGGGCGGCGCCGTGCATGTCGGCGAGCTCCTGCCGGATCGACAGAGCCTCCAGGGCGTGCGTCACCGCCTCGTGGACGTTCCCCTGCCGGCGGTGCACGCCGGCCACGGTGATCAGGGTCTCGGCCACGCCCGCCTGGTCCTCGATCCGGCGCCGTGCGGTGAGCGCCTCGGCGGCGTGCACCAGGGCCGTCTCGTAGTCGCCGAGGCCGAGGTGGGCGCGGGCGAGGGTGCTGCGGCTCTTGGCCGCGCCCGCCTCGTCCCCCAGCTCCTCGTGGATGTCCATCGACCGCCGCGCGTGGTCGATCGACGTCATGTACCGGCCGAGGACGACGTGGACGTCGGCGAGCGTCGCGAACGTCACGGCCTCCCCGTACCGGTCGGGCGGGTCGACGGCCCGGAACCCGCGCCGCGCGTCCTCGCCGTAGCCGACGGCCTGGACGGAGTCGCCCAGCTCGAAGTGCGCCACCGCGAGGTTGTGCAGCATCACGGCCGCCGCCGCCCAGTCCTCCTCGGTGCGGGCGGCGTGCAGCCCCGCCTGCTGGACGGCGATGTTGTCCTCGCTGTAGCGGCGGAACCCCTGGAAGTCGAACAGCGCGTCGGCGAGCTCCCAGCAGGTGCGGTGCAGGCCGAGCCGCGCGGCCTGGTGGACGGCGGCGACCAGGTTGCGCCGCTCGGCCTCGAACCAGGCGAGGCCCGCCGCGCGCTCGGCCGCCGACGGGCGCCCGCGGGTCTCGCCCCGGTGGACGGTGGGGCGGGGCCGGCCCGGCAGCGCGGCGCCCGCCGCGCGCGCCTCGGCGAGGTACCCGGCCAGCAGCCGGCGCTGCGCCGCCTGCAGCTCGCCGTCGGAGTCCTCGCCGAGGCCGCGCTCGCGGGCGAACTCGCGCAGCAGGTCGTGCATCCGGTAGCGGTCCGGGCCGACGTCCTGCACCAGGTACGCCTGCCGCAGGCCCTCCAGGCACTCGCGGGCCTCGGCGACCGTCCGGTCCTGGAGCGCGGCGAGCGCGGCGGGGGTGAAGTCGGGGCCGGCGGCGAGCCCGAGCCTGCGGAACGCCTCCCGCTGGTCGCGGCGCAGGCTCCGGTAGGCGACGTCGAACGTCGGGTCGACGACGGCGCTCAGGCCGGGCGCGGGCGTCCCGTGCGCCGCGCCGCCGGGCGCGTCCCGCGCGGCCAGTTCCCGGACGGTCCCGGCGATCGACTCGCCGGGGTTCTCGGCCAGCCGGCCGGCGATGACGCCGAGCGCGAGCGGCAGGTGCCCGCACTCGCGGGCGAGCTGCACGATGGCCTTCTCCTCGTCCCGGACGCGGGCGTCGCCCGGCCCGAGGACGCCCGCGATGAGGTCGACGGCCTCCTGCGTCGCCATCTCCCGCAGCTCCAGCGTCCGCACGTCGGCGCCCTCCAGCAGCGCGGGCAGCCGCCGCCGGCTCGTCACCACCACCAGCCCGGACGCCACCGCCGCCAGCAGCGGCCTGACCTGCTCGGGCTGGACCGCGTTGTCGAGGACCAGCAGCATCCGGCGGCCGCCCAGCAGCGACCGGCACTGCGCGGCGAGCTCGTCCTCGGTGCGCGGCAGCTGGTCGCCGGGGACGCCCGCCGCGCGCAGCACCTGCCCCATCGCCTCCGCCGGGGTGACCGGGCTGCGGGTGGTGCCGCGCAGGTCGGCGAACAGCGCGCCGTCGGGGAACCGGTCGGCGACGCGGTGCGCCCAGTGCAGCGCCAGCGTGGTCTTGCCGACCCCCGCCATGCCCTGGACGACGACCGCGCGCGGCCACGCCGACCGGCCGACCAGCAGGTCCAGCTTGCTGAGGCTGACCGCGCGGCCGGCGAAGAACGGGTTGTCGGCGGGCAGCCGCGCCGCGGGCGGCCGGCCGCCGGGCGGCTCCAGCCGCACCGGCTCGCGCACCGCGATCCCGGCGTCCCCGGCGGGGACCGGCCCGGCCGCCGGCGCGGGGGCGGCGCCGGCCGCGGGCCACTCGTCCCCCCAGGGGCTGGCGGCGCGGCGCAGCCGCTCGATGTCCAGGACGGTCAGCGGGCGGGGCCGCCGGTGCAGGATGCCCTTGGCCCGCCACGACCGGAACCACCGCACCAGCGTCTCGCGGGAGATGCCCGCCCAGTTCGCCAGCTCCGCCTGGCTGAGCCGCAGCGGGATCAGCGTCTCGTCGGCCGCGCCGGGCTCGCCGAACCGGTGCGCCAGCTCCAGCAGGTGGTAGGCGAGCCGCTGCGGGTGGTCGGCCGCCCGCACCGCGTGCCGCCGGCCGCCGAGGGTCTCCCGCTCGGAGATCGCGTGCATCATCGCCTCGGCGACCTGCGGGCTCGCCGCGAGCAGCCGGCGGAAGGTGGCGCGGTCCACCCGCAGCGCCGCGACGTGGTCGAGGGCGGCGACGGTGCCGCGCTGCGGGTGCCCCCACGGGCCGAGCAGGCCGACCAGGTCGCCCGGCCCGAACAGGTCGATGATCGACTCGTCGCCGTCGCTGGAGTCGACGAACTCCTTGGCGACCGCGTTGCCGGCGGCGCGCGGCGACGCCTTGAACACCACGTACACGGCCGGGGCGACCGACCCCTGGTGGCACAGCATGCCGCCGGGCGGGATGTCGGTGCGCCGGCCCATGGCGCGCAGCGCCTGCCGGTCGGTGGGGGCCAGCCGGTCCCAGAAGCTGCCCGGCCGGACGTCCGGCGCGTGGTCGCCCGACGGCGCGTCGATCGGTACGGGGTCGGTCAATCCGGTCAGCCTCCAGCCATCGCCGCCGCCAGCGTCCAGAACAGGAACAGCACCGAGGTGGCCGCCGCCCACGCGACGGCCTGCCAGGACAGCTCCCCGCAGCGGTGCGCCGCCGACAGCAGCCGGCGCAGCTCCGCGTCGCGGACCCGGTCGTCCAGCGCGACCGCGGACGCGAACGGCGTCCACGGCACGGCCGGGTCGAGGGGCGAGCCGGTGCGGCCGCGCACCGCGCCGAGCACCGCCACCAGCGTCCGGCGGGACCGGACGGCGTAGCCGGCCGAGACCGCGAACGACCCGGCGAGCACCGGCAGCAGCGCCAGCGCGGGAAGGCCGGGCGGGCCGGCCGCCAGCCGGGAGGCGGTCCCGGCCAGCACGAGGGCGAGGAACACCGCGGCGATCGCGGAGTCCCGGCCGCAGAGCCGGACCAGCGTGCAGGCGTGCCCGAGGAGGTCCTCCGGCCGCTCGCCGCCCGGTCCGGGACGGAACGCGGTTGCCAACGCTTCACCGTCCTCACGGGTCGAACCTGATCTTCCAGTGCCCATGCTGCACTGGCAAGACGAGAAGTTCCGTCCGTAAGCGCACGCTTTGGGTGCGTCTGGCGACTCAATCTCCCCGCGGCCCCGGACACCCCCGGGCGCGCGATGATGGAAGATGGTCTCCGCACCACCGACGGGGAGGACTCCATGACCTACACCGGCAACGTCGAGACCGGCGGGCGCCCCGACGTCCGGGAACTGCCGGGGCTGTCGGTCACGAAGGTGAGCGTCGGGCCGTACGACAACAACGCCTACATCCTGCGCTGCACCGCGACGGGCGAGCGGCTGCTCATCGACGCGGCGAACGAGGCGTCCCGGCTGCTGGAGCTGATCGGCGACGGCCCCCTCACGCGCATCGTCACCACGCACCGCCACCAGGACCACTGGATGGCGCTGAGCGAGGTGGTGCGCGCCACCGGCGCCCCCGTCATCGCCCACCCCCGCGACGCCGAGCCCCTGCCCGAGCCGGTCGCCGAGTCCGTCGAGCACGGCGACACGGTCGCCTTCGGCGGGGTGTCCCTCGACGTCGTCCACCTGCGCGGCCACACCCCCGGCTCGATCGCGCTGCTGTACGACGCCGGCGGCGAGCTGGCCGACCGCCCGCACCTGTTCACCGGCGACAGCCTCTTCCCCGGCGGCGTCGGCAACACCTGGGGCGACGCGGCCCGCTTCAAGCAGCTCCTCGCCGACGTCGAGGAGCGCGTCTTCGACCGCCTCCCCGACGCCACCTGGTTCTATCCGGGCCACGGCAAGGACTCCACGCTCGGCCGCGAGCGCCCGTCCCTCCCGGAGTGGCGCGAACGGGGCTGGTGACTCCCCGCCTCGGCCCGGAACAAGCGGTGCGGGGTGTTCGTTGGCCCCAACACCACCGCGCCATCACGACCGGGCCGAACCCAGGAGACGACCATCCACGAACCCGACGAGGTGGATCCGGGCCCCGCGCTGCGCTACCCGGCGGGTTCGCTGGTGCTCGTCGCCGGGCTGCCGGGGGCGGGCAAGAGCACCCTGCTCGACCGGCTCTACGGGCTGCGCGGCGACGAGACCGCGCCGGTGCCCGCCGGCGGCGTCCTGGTGATCGACTCACGGCAGTCCCGCAACTGGTGGGCGCGCTTCCTGCGCCCGCTGCCGCCGCGGCTGCGGACGCCCGTCGTCCAGGCCACCCACGTGTGGCGGATCGGGCGCGCGATCCTCGCCGGGCACGCCGTCGTCGCGCACACCCGCGGCACCTGGCCGCACATCCTGTACCTGTTCGCCTGGCTGGCGCGCCGCCGCGGCGGCCGGCTGCACCTGATCCTGCTCGACGTGGCCCCCGAGACGGCCCGCGCCGGCCAGTACGCCCGCGGCCGCGCCGTCACGTCCGCCACCTTCAACCGCCACTGCCGCCGCTGGCGCCCCCTGGTCGACCGCGCCCGCGGCGGCGGCCCCCTGCCGCCCGCCGCCGGCGTCACGGTCCTCGACCGCACCGCCGCCGACAAGCTCCAGGCCATCCACTTCAGCTGAGGCCGGAGAACCAGCCGACGATCCGGGCGGTTCCCGCGAGATCGTCGGCCTTGTAGCTGGTGGTGCCGTGCGTGTACGAGACGGCTGCGAGACGGTGGGCTCGGTTGCGGGGCAGGACGAGGAGGCCGCTGGCCCTCGTCGCCCGGCCGCGGGTGATCTTGGTTGTCGTACCCGCGGGGGTGTTCCGGGGAGCAGAAGGGTGCGGGCAGGTCTATAGGGTCGGGGGAAGATCGAGACGACGAGAGGCGGCAGTATGGCGCAGCAGGTTCGCGGGGTCGTCGCACCCGGCAAGGGGCAGCCGGTGCGGATCGAGACGATCAACGTGCCGGACCCCGGGCCCGGCGAGGCGGTCGTCCAGGTGCAGGCGTGCGGGGTCTGCCACACCGACCTGCACTACCGCGAGGGCGGGATCAACGACGAGTTCCCGTTCCTGCTCGGGCACGAGGCCGCCGGGGTGGTCGAGTCGGTCGGCGACGGGGTCACCGAGGTGGCGCCGGGCGACTTCGTCGTCCTGAACTGGCGGGCCGTGTGCGGGCAGTGCCGGGCGTGCCTGCGGGGGCGTCCCTGGTACTGCTTCAACACCCACAACGCCGCGCAGAAGATGACGCTGGAGGACGGCACCGAGCTGTCGCCCGCGCTCGGGATCGGCGCCTTCGCCGACAAGACGCTGGTGGCGGCCGGGCAGTGCACGAAGGTCGACCCGGCGGCCAGGCCCGAGGTGGCGGGGCTGCTCGGGTGCGGGGTGATGGCCGGGCTCGGCGCGGCGCTCAACACCGGGCAGGTCGGGCGGGGCGACTCGGTCGCGGTCATCGGCTGCGGCGGCGTCGGCGCGGCGGCCGTGCTCGGCGCCCGGCTGGCCGGCGCCGCGACGATCATCGCGGTGGACCTGGACGAGCGCAAGCTCACCACCGCGTCGGCCCTCGGCGCGACGCACACGGTGAACGGCGGGGACAAGGACGTCGTCGAGACCGTCCGGGAGCTGACCGGCGGGTTCGGCGCCGACGTGGTCGTGGACGCGGTCGGCCGCCCGGAGACCTACGAGCAGGCGTTCTACGCGCGCGACCTCGCCGGGACCGTGGTGCTCGTCGGGGTGCCGACACCGGAGATGAGGCTGGAGCTGCCACTGCTGGACGTGTTCGGGCGCGGCGGGTCGCTGAAGTCGTCCTGGTACGGCGACTGCCTGCCCTCGCGCGACTTCCCGATGCTGATCGACCTCTACCTGCAGGGCCGCCTGGACCTGGACGCGTTCGTGTCCGAGACCATCGGCCTGGACGACGTCGAGGCGGCGTTCGCGAAGATGCACCACGGCGACGTGCTGCGCTCGGTGGTGCTGCTCTGATGGCGGCGCGCATCGACCACATCGTGACGTCCGGGACGTTCTCACTGGACGGCGGCACCTGGGACGTCGACAACAACGTCTGGATCGTCGGCGACGACGCCGAGGCGATCGTCATCGACGCCGCGCACGACGCCGACGCGATCGCGGCGGCGGTCGGCGACCGGCGGCTCGCGGCCATCGTGTCCACGCACGGCCACGACGACCACATCGACGCGGCGCCCGCGCTCAGGGCCCGGACGGGCGCGCCGATCCTGCTGCACCCGGACGACCTGATGCTCTGGAAGCAGAGGCACCCGGAGACCGGCCCCGACGGTGATCTCGCCGACGGCCAGGTCATCACCGTCGCGGGGACCGAGCTGACCGTCCTGCACACGCCGGGCCACTCCCCCGGCGCCGTGTGCCTGTACGCGCCCGGCCTGGGCACGGTGTTCTCCGGCGACACGCTGTTCAACGGCGGGCCGGGCGCCACCGGCCGGTCGTTCTCCGACTTCCCGACGATCATCACCTCGATCCGGGATCGGCTGCTGACGCTGCCGGCGGAGACGACCGTCCGCACCGGGCACGGCGAGTCCACGACGATCGGCGCGGAGGCGCCGCATCTGGACGAGTGGATGGCCCGCGGCCACTGACCGGGATAGTGTCCCCGGTGGCGGACGGGCGTCCCGGGCCGGGAGGGTGCGATGCGACGGGTACCGCTCGCCCCGCTGCTGTGCGGGGTGCTGCTGTGCGGGGCGCCGGCCGGGTGCGGGCGGAGCGCCGAGGGGGCGGCGGGGTCCGTTCCGCCGCCCGCCGCGACCGCACCATCCGTCCCCGCGTCCGTTCCCGCGTCCGTGCCCGCGCCCGCCGGGACGGTGCCGGCGCAGCCCAGGCCCCAGCCGCTCGGGCGGGCCGGCGGGTGGCGCGTCACCACCTACTACACGGCCCTTGAGAGCCTCTACGACGGCGAGCGCAAGGCCGTGAAGGGCTGTACCCGCTTCCACTGCTCGCACGGGAAGGCGCCGCTCGGGTCGTATCCGGAGGACTTCCTGAAGGTCGTCCAGATGGAGGGCAGCGGGCGCATCACCGCGGGCCCGGAGCGGGGCCGGTACCTGAACTGGTCGCACAGCGTCGGCTTCTGGCTGGACGACACGACGCGCGACTCGCGGGGCCGTCCGCTGGAGCCGTGGACGTCGGCGGCGGCCGACAAGTCGGTGCTGGCGCGCGGCCAGGGGTTCGCGATCGTCGAGTGCGGCAAGGACGGCGCCGGCCGCCCCGTCGAGCGCGAGGTGTGCGAGGCGTTCCGGAAGGCCCGCTGGACGGTCACCGACCTGTTCCGCCCCGGCTATGGGGGCGCGAGCCACGCCGACGTCTACATCGGCGAGGAGAAGGGCTCACGGCTGTCCGGGTCGCCCTTCTACACGACGCTGAACGGCGCCACCCTCAGCCCGTCCTAGGGGACGGGACGCGCTCGGACGGGCGCGGCACGGCGAGCCGGGTGACCTGCGTCCGGCCCCGGAGGGTGACCTCCTCGCCGAGCGACCAGCGGTCGGCCTCCTCCCGGTCGGCCCGCGCAAGGAGCGAGCCCGCCGCCAGAACGCGCTCCTCGGTGTTCTTGGCCATGTCGGTGAGGCGGGCGGCCTCGTTGACCGGGTCGCCGATCACGGTGTACTCGAAGCGCTCCTCGGCGCCGATGTGCCCGGCCACCGCCTCGCCGGCCGAGACGCCGACGGCCGCCCGCAGTTCGGGGACGTCGTCGCGCAGCCGGCGGGCCAGCTCCCGGGACGCGGCGAGCGCGCGGCCGGGCAGGCCGTCCAGCGCGAGCGGCGCCCCGAAGATCGCGAGCGCGGCGTCGCCCTCGAACTTGTTGATCCAGCCGCCGTGGTCGCCGATGACCTCGACGACCACGGCGAAGAAGTCGTTCAGCAGCCGGACGACCTCGGCGGGCGGCCGGTCGGCGGCGAGCCGGGTGGAGCCGATGATGTCCACGAAGATCACCGCGACCTCGCGCAGCTCGCCGCCGAGGTCGATGCCGCGCTCGACGGCGACGCGCGCGACGTCCGCGCCGACCTGCCGGCCGAACAGGTCGCGGAGCCGCTCGTGCTCGCGCAGCCCGGCGGCCATGTGGTTGAACCCGGCCTGCAGCAGCCCGACCTCGCTGGCGTCGTAGACGGGGACCTCGACGTCCAGGTCGCCGCGCTGCACGCGGGCGAGGCCGCGGCGCACCGACTCGACCGGGTCGGCGATGGCGCGGGCGGCGGTGTAGGTGACGCCGAGGCCGACGAGCAGCGCGATGCCGCCGAGGGCGAGGACCGCGATCGCGAAGTCCCGCACGGTGATCCGGGCGATGAGGAAGGAGCCGATGGCGAGGGTGATCAGCCCGAGGATCGGCACGGCGGTGCCGAGCCCCCAGGCGAGCACCGAGCGGGCGACGACGCCGGGCAGGCCGGTGCGGGTCGGCAGCTCGCTGCGCAGCGCGGTGGTGACGGCGCGGCGCAGCAGCCGCTCGGTCAGCAGGTACACGATCGTGCAGGTGGTGAGGCCGCCGAGCAGGCTGGTCAGCCCGAGCTTGACGGCGAGGAGCCCGGAGAAGGGCGCGTTGATGACGACCCAGCCGATCGTCCCGATGCCCCACAGCGTCAGGTGCAGGGCCATCAGCCGCAGCGGCCCGTACAGCAGCAGGGCGCGCTCGTGCCGGTCGGGTTCCCCGTGCCGCTCGACGAGGCGCCGGACGCGGCGGAAGAACCGCTCGCCGAGCAGCAGGCCGACGGGCACGGCGGCCGACACGTACGCGGTGAAGACGATCAGGTTGATGAGCTGGAGCCGGTCGGAGACGTGCCCGACCGGGTCGGGGACGACGACCGCGAACACCAGGACGACGAGCGCGCCGCCGAGGTTGGCGAGGCCGGTGGCGATGGTGACGAGGATCCGGGCCCGGCGGGCGATCCGCGCCCGCGAGTCGCCGGGGGCGCCGTCGATGAGCCGCCACAGCGGACCGAGGAGGCTCCGCCTGGGACGCGGCGCAGGCTTGGCCTTTTCGGTCTCCATGAGCGTGCAGGTTATCCGGTCGAATCCCCCGCGACCCCACCCCGGGCGCGCGACCCGGGGGCGTGATCGCTCACTCAGGTGCGGATCGGGTCCAGCAGGCGGTGCGGGGACCGCAGGACCACGCTGACCGGATCGGTGCGGCGCCGGGCGCCGGGCCCGGCGTGGATCTCCAGCTCCTCGGGCGCGACCGCCCGCCCGCAGGCGGCGCACAGCCCGTCCGGGCCGACGCGGGTGCCGCAGGCGGCGTGCAGGAAGAGGCGGCACGGCTCGGCGGACAGGTGGTCCTCGGCCCAGCGGGCGAGCGTGTGGACGACGGGCCACAGCTCCCTGCCCATCCCGGTCAGGACGTAGTCGTGGCCGTCCTTGCGGAGGACACCGGTCTCGACGAGCGACTGGAGCCGCGCGGACAGCACCGCGCGCGGGACGTCCAGGTGGACGTGGAAGTCGCTGAACCGGCGGACGCCGTAGAAGGCGTCCCGGACGATCAGCATCGTCCAGCGCTCCCCCACGACCTCCAGCGCGCGGGCGAGCGAGCAGTCCTGCGCCGCGTAGTCCTTGCCGAGTGCCATGCGTCCCACAGTACCCGCCCGGGGGTTCATTCATTGAACTCCGGCGTGCTACCGTCGGCCCCCTTGGTTCGTTCACTGAACTCTAGGAGGCCGCATGACGACCCTGGCCGCACCCCGCGCGGCGCGCCGCGCGCCCGGCCCGGCCGCCGCGGTGGCGCTGCCGGCCGCCGCCACCCTGCTGGCCCTAATGAACTACTGCGCGCCGGCGGCGACCCTCGCCGACACCGCGCGGGGGCTGCACGCCGGGGCGACCGCGCAGATCTGGCTGATGAGCTCGATCAGCCTCGGCCTCGCGGCGGCGCTGCTGGCGGCCGGCAGCCTCGCCGACGACCACGGGCGCAAGCGGGCCTTCGTGGCCGGCGCGGCGGCCCTCGCCGTCTCCAGCGTGGCGTGCGCGCTCGCGCCGAACGCCGGGGTGTTCGTCGCGGGCCGGATCGCGCAGGGCGCCGCGAGCGCGGCGCTGCTGGTGACCGGGCTCGGCATCATCGGCGCCTCGTTCGAGCCGGGCCCGCGCCGGGCCCGCGCGACCGGGACGTGGGGCGCGATGGTCGGCCTCGGCATCGCGCTCGGCCCGATCGGCGCGGCCGGGCTGACCGTGCTCGGCGGCTGGCGCCTCTGGTACTGGGCGGCCGTCGCCGCGTCCGCGCTGCTCGCGGTCGCGGCGGCCCGCGCGCTGCGGGAGTCGCGGGCCGAGCACCCGCGCGGCATGGACCTGCCGGGCCTCGCCACGATGAGCCTGGGCGTGGCGGCGCTGGTGGCGGCGATCACCTGGGGCCGCACCGGCTGGACGGCGCCGGGCGTCCTCGCGCTGTTCGCGGTCGCGGCCGTCCTGCTGGCCGCGTTCGTGCTGGTGCAGGCGCGGCGCCGGGAGCCGATGGTCGACCTGGCGCTGTTCCGCCGTCCGGCGTTCCTGCTGTCGGTGACGGGCGCGCTCGTCACCGGGCTCGCCGTGATCGGCGTCATGACCTACCTGGCGACGATGATGAGCCTGGTCATGGGGCTGTCGCCGGTCGAGGCGGCGCTGGTCCTCGCGATCTGGTCCGCGCTGTCGTTCGCGGTCGCCCTGCAGGCGCACCGGCTGCCCGCGCGGCTGCCCGTCCGGCGGCTGCTGGCCGCCGGGTTCGCGCTGTCGGCCGCCGGCCAGTTCGCGATGGCGGACCTGGCCCCGGACGCGCACTGGTGGCGCCTCGCCCCCGGCCTGGTCGTCGCCGGAGTCGCGAGCGGCCTCACCAACGCGATGCTCGCCCGGCTGGCCGTGGAGAGCGTCCCCGCCGACCGCGCGAGCATGGGCGCCGGCGCGAACAACACCGCCCGCTACATCGGGGCGTCGCTCGGCGTGGCGATCGTCGGGGCCGTCGCGACCGGCTCCGGGCACACCCCGTCCGCCCTGGCGCACGGCACGAACACCGCGATGGTCGTCTCGGCGACGGCGGCCCTGGCCTACGCCGCCCTGGCCCTACTCATCCGCGACCGCCCCACCACCCCCACCTCCCGTTGACCTGCGGCGTGTTGTTGTTATGGAGCGGCTCATAACAACAACACGCCGCAGATCAACGGGGTTAGGCGAGTTCTTCGATGAAGGCGGCCAGTTGGGTCAGGTTGCGGCACTCGTACATCGGGAGCAGGTCGCCGTACTTCGACGCGGCCGAGTCGCCGGTGTCCCACTGGGCGCGGGGCTCGGGGTTGAGCCAGTACGCGTGCCGGGCCCGGTCGACCATCGACCGCAGGATCGGCAGGGACAGCTCCCCGTAGTTGGAGCGCGCGTCCCCGAGGATCAGCAGGGACGTCTTGGACGTGACCGCGTCGCGGTACTTCTCGTCGAACACCTTGATGGCGTGGCCGTAGTTGGAGCGGCCGGTGATCCACACGAGGTCGGCCTCGGCGGCGAGGCGCGCCATCGCGTCCACGACGTCGGTGCCGGGCGCGAAGAATTTGGTGATCTCGTCGGTGGCGTCGATGAACGCGAACGCGCGGACCTTGCTGAACTGCTCCCGCAGCGCGAACGTCAGCAGCAGCGTGAAGTGCGCGAACGCCGACACCGAGTCGCTGGCGTCGCACAGCACGACCAGCTCCGGCCGGTGCGGGCGGCGCGGCCGGTGGTGGGTGGTGAGCGGCACTCCCCCGCTGGCGAGGGACGCGCGGACCGTCCGGCGGAAGTCCAGCCGGCCCCGCCGGCCGTGCCGCTGCTTCTGCACCAGCCGGGACGCGAGCCTGCGCGCCAGCGGGTGCACCTCGCGGCGCAGCGCCGCCATCTCGGCGCGGTTCGCGCCGGCGAAGTCGAGCCGTTCCAGCGGCGGCCGGACGGTGATGCGGGCGGTCCGCTCGACGCCGGTGTCCTCGGCGATGCGGCGCCGGACCTCGCCCGCGACGAGCTCCTGGAACCGGGCGATGCGGTCGCGGAACGTCCGGCGCGCGACCCGCTCGGCCATCCCGCCGCGCTGCTGCCCGCCGAGGACGGCGTTCAGTAGCCGCGCCATGAGCGTGTCGGGCGACAGCGCGCCGACGACGCCGGAGGAGAACCACGACTCCTGCCCCGGCGTCTGCCCGTACTCGGCGACGGCGAGGCGGGCGAACTGCCGCAGGCCCGCGTCGTCCCCGGACAGGATCAGCTCCGCCAGCTCGTCGCGGCGGGCCTGCACCCGCGGGTCCAGCGCCGGCGGGACGGGACGCCCGTCGTCGTTCGGCCTCGGCTCGGGACGTTCCCGCGGCGCGCCCGCGCCGTCGCCGACCGCCGCCGGGAACCACAGGTCGAAGAGCGTGTCGAACGTCGGCCGGTGCTGGGGCCGCTTGACGACCGTCGCGGCGTAGGCGGCGCGCAGCGACTCGCGGTCGAGCAGGTCGACCGCCTGCATCGCGCGGACCGCGTCCAGGCCCTCCGCGACCGACACCGGCAGCCCGGCCCGGCGCAGCTCCGCGACGAACCCGGTGTGCCGGTCGACGAGGGAGGCCATGTCAGCTCCGCAGCCCCAGTTCCCTGGTGGCGCGCTCCTGGTCGGAGACGTGCTTGAGGACGACGCCGAGGGTCCGCGCGACGGCGGCCTCGTCCAGCTCGTCCAGCCCGAGGGCGAGCAGCGTGCGCGCCCAGTCGACGGTCTCGGCGATCGACGGCGCCTTCTTGATCTCCAGGTCGCGCAGCGTCCCCACCGTCCGGACGAGCTGTTCGGCCAGCTCCGCCTCGATCCCCGGCACCTGCGCGAGGACGATGTCGCGCTCCCGCTCGGGCGCCGGGTAGTTCAGGTGCAGGTAGAGGCAGCGGCGCTTCAGCGCCTCCGACAGCTCCCGCGCCGCGTTGGAGGTGATGAGCACGAACGGGCGCCGCACCGCGCTGACCGTGCCCAGCTCGGGGATCGTCACCTGGAAGTCCGACAGGACCTCCAGCAGCATGCCCTCCACCTCGACGTCGGCCTTGTCGGCCTCGTCGATCAGCAGGACGGTCGGCTCGGCCCGCCGGATCGCCGCCAGCAGCGGCCGCTCCAGCAGGAACTCCTCGGAGAAGATGTCCTCGTGGGTCTCCTGCCACGCCCGGTCGGCCGGGGCCGCCTGGATGGCGAGGAGCTGCTTCTTGTAGTTGAACTCGTACAGCGCGCGGGCCTCGTCCAGCCCCTCGTAGCACTGCAGCCGGATCAGCTCCGCGCCGCCGGACGCCGCGACCGCCTTGGCCAGCTCGGTCTTGCCGACCCCGGCCGGGCCCTCGACGAGCAGCGGCTTCCCGAGCGCCTGCGCGAGGTACACGGTCGTGGCGATCGCCTCGTCCGCGAGGTAGCGGACGCCGGCCAGCCGGGCCGCGACGTCGGCGGGCGAGGCGAACATTCCGTCGGTCATCCGTTGCCCTTCTTCGCGTTGCGCTTCTTCACCGCGACCTTCGTGTACTTCTGGTTGGTCCCGGCGAAGACGAGCGTGTTCGCGTCCTCCAGGCTGACGCCCCAGTAGGACGCGGTCTGCGGGTCGCCGCCCTTCCACGAGAACCGGAACTTGCCGCCGCCCTCCGGAATGGCCGTGCCGCTCCACAGCTTCTGCCCGCCCCGCACCCAGATCCCGCTGCCGTCGGCCGTGAACTGGAAGTAGTCCTTGGCCGTCCCGGCCCAGCGTCCGACGAGCGGCTTCACGTCGGACGGCTTCACCACCGGGATCGGCGCCAGCGCGGTGCCCGCCGCGGACGCGGACGGCGACGGGTCCGCGGCGTCCGCCTTCTCGCCCCCGCCGCACCCGGCCAGCGCGAGGACGGCGACGGCGCACACACCGAGGACCATCGAACGGGTCACCGGGACCTCCGGGGGGATCGGGGACGAGAGCGGCAGTGTATTGCCCTTGCTACCTGCGGGGTACAGGCCGGTTCGGCCCCCGGGGGGACGCGGCGCGGCGGGCCGCCCGCCTATAACGGAGCCATGACCACCCCACGACTGCCGCGCGAGGACCTCACGGCGGCGATGGCGGCCCGGCGCGAGCTCGGGCCCGACTACGACGACGCCTTCATCGAGACGGTCGTGGACCGCATCGAGGAGGCCCTCGACGCCCGCGCCGCCACCGCGCCGCGGGCCGGGCGCCGTCCGGCACCCGGCCCGCGGCCCGGCGTGGAGCACATGGCCGCGGCACGCGATCACAGCCTGGCCATGGCCGTGCTGTCCCTGCTGGCCGCGATCCCGCTGAGCGCGATCGCCGTCGTCAACGCCGGCCTCGCCGGCCTGCTGATCGCCCTCGCCGGCATCGTGCTGGTGAACGCCACCTACACCTTCCGGCCGCGCTAGCGCCCTACTTGCGGGGCTCCGGGTCGCGGGGGAGGCCGAGGATGCGCTCGCCGATGATGTTCAGCTGGACCTCCGTCGTGCCGCCGTAGATGGTCATCGCGCGGCTGAACAGCATGGCGCGCGCCACGATGCCGCTCTCGGCCATGGGGACCTCGGTGGCGGCGGCCGTGCCCTGCGCGGCCCAGCAGTAGTCGGCGACGTCCTGGTTGAACTGGACGCCGAGGAGCTTGCGGACGCTGGCCTCCGCGCCCGGCTCCACGCCGTTCAGCTGCTTGAGGGTGGTGCGCAGGCCGAGCAGGTCGATCGACTGGCCCTGCGCGACGAGCCTGCCGACCTCGGCGGCGGCGACGGCGTCCGGCTCCCGGTTCTCGAAGAACCGCAGCAGCTCGGGGACGCCCATGCCGAGTCCGCCGCCGGTCGACAGCGACACGCGCTCGTTGGACAGCGTGTTGCGGGCGACCTGCCAGCCCCGGTTCACCTCGCCGACGACCTGCTCGTCCGGGACGAACACGCCGTCCAGGAACACCTCGTTGAACAGCGCCTCGCCGGTCAGCTCGCGCAGCGGGCGGACGTCCACCCCCGCGGCCTTCATGTCGACCAGGAAGTAGGTGATGCCGTCGTGCTTGGCCGCGTCCGGGTCGGTGCGGGCGATGCAGAAGCCCCACTGGGCGTGCTGCGCCAGGGACGTCCAGATCTTCTGGCCGGTGAGCTTCCAGCCGCCCTCGACCCGCTCCGCCTTCATCGACAGCGACGCGAGGTCGGAGCCGGCGCCCGGCTCGGAGAACAGCTGGCACCACACGATCTGCCCGCGCAGCGTCGGGCGCAGGAACCGCTCCTTCTGCTCCTGCGACGCGTAGCGGACGAGGGAGGGCACCAGCCACGCGCCGATCCCGAGGTTCGGCGCCTTGACCTTGGCGGCCCGCAGCTCCTGCTGGATGAGGATCTGCTCGACCGGCCCCGCCTCCCGGCCCCACGGCTTCGGGAAGTGCGGGACGGACCAGCCCTCGTCGCCCATCCGGGCGGCCAGCTCCTGCTTGTCCTCGATCGCGGCCAGTTCGGCGACCTCGGCGCGGATGCGCTCGCGCAGCGGCTGGGCGTCCTCGTCCAGTTCGAGGACGACCTCGCGGCGGCCCCCGCCGAGGGCGAGCCGGGCGACCTCGGCGGCCCAGTCCTTGGACGGGCCGAGCAGCGACCGGAGCGTGAGGGCGCGGCGCAGGTAGACGTGCGCGTCGTGCTCCCAGGTGAAGCCGATGCCGCCGAGGATCTGGATGGCGTCGCGGGCCGTCTGCACGCCGGCGTCGACCGCGATCACGGCCGAGACGGCGGCGGCGAACCCGGCGTCGCCGGCGCCCTCGTCCAGCGAGCGGGAGGCGTCCCACGCGGCGGCGCGGGCCTGCTCCAGCGCGATGAGCGCGCGGGCCGCCTTGTGCTTGACGCCCTGGAACTGGCCGATCGGGCGGCCGAACTGCTCGCGGACCTTGGCGTACTCGGCGGCGGTCTCCACCAGCCACCCGGCCAGGCCCGCGGCCTCGGCGCCGAACAGCGCGGCGGCGAGGTCCCTGACCCGGCCGGCGGTGAGGCCGTCGGCGACGCGGTCGGCGGCGACGGCCACCTGCGAGGCCTCGACGGCGGCGACGCGGCGGACCCGGTCCAGGCTCGCGACCGGGGTGACCGCGAGGTCGGCGGCGTCGACCGCGACCCACTGCTCCCCGTCCTCGGCCGCGACCGGCAGGACGATCACGTCGGCGAGCGCGGCGCCGAGCACCGTCCCGGACGTGCCGGACACCAGCAGGGAGTCGCCGTCGCGGCGGCCGGTCAGCGCGCCGTCCAGCGCGACCGCGGCCGTCTTGGACCCGTCGGCGAGCGCGGGCAGCAGCTCCGCGCGCAGCTTGGCGTTGCTGGACGCGTCGATGACCGCGCTCGCCAGGACGGTCGGCAGGAACGGGCCGGGCGCGGCGGCGCGGCCCAGCTCCTCCAGCACGACCGACAGCTCCAGCAGCCCGTAGCCCTGCCCGCCGTGCTCCTCGGCCAGGTGCAGGCCCAGCAGGCCCTGCTCCGCCAGGGCGGGCCAGAACCCGGGCCCGGCCTCCTGCTCGGCGTCCAGCACGGCCCGGACGGCCGTCGCCGGGATATTGCGCTCGGCGAAGCCGCGCACCGATTCGGCGAGCGCCTCGTGCTCCTCGGTCAGCCCGATGGCCATGCGTCACCCTCTCTCAGACCTTTTGACCGAGATTCTAGAACAGGATTCGGGTCCGTGGGGAGGGGAGGTGCCCGGGGTCAGCTCTCCCGCGACGCGGCGGCGTCCTTCTCCTGCGCCCCGACCTCCTCCAGCGGCTCGCGCAGCCCCTGGTCCGACGGCTTGCGGCCGACCGCGAGGCTCGCCACCGTGGTGGCCGCGAGCGTCCCGGCGATGACGGCGAGGGACAGCCAGATCGGGATGTCCGGCGCCCACGCGACACCGTACTCGTGCAGCGCGTGGAAGATCAGCTTGACCCCGATGAAGCCGAGGATGAACGCCAGCCCGTGCGCGAGGTAGACCAGCCGGTCGGTGAGGCCGCCGATCAGGAAGTACAGCTGGACCAGGCCCATCAGCGCGAACGCGTTGGCGGTGAAGACCAGGTACGGCTCGGTCGTCAGCCCGAAGATCGCCGGGATGGAGTCCAGCGCGAACAGCACGTCGGTGGAGCCGATCGCGATCATCACGATGGCCATCGGGGTCATCAGCCGGCGGCCGTCGCGCCGGGTCACGAACCGGCTGCCCTCGTACTCGTCGGACGTGGGGATGACGCGCTTGGCCCACCGCAGCAGGCGGTTCTCCTTGAACTCGTCCTCATCGTCGCCGCGCACCAGGCCGATCGCGGTCCAGAGCAGGAACGCGCCGAAGATGAAGAAGACCCACGTGAAGGTCGAGATCGCGGCGGCGCCGACCGCGATGAACAGGCCGCGCAGCAGCAGCGCGATCACGATGCCCGCCATCAGCACCGTGTGCTGCGCCTGCTTCGGCACGGCGAACCGCGCGAGGATCACCATGAACACGAACAGGTTGTCGACGCTCAGGCTCTTCTCGGTGACGAACCCGCCGAAGTACTCGCCGGCGTACCGGCCTCCGGCGAACAGCCACACGCCGAGCCCGAACAGGACGGCGAGGCTGATGTAGACCGTGGACCAGAAGGCGGCCCTGCGGGTCGTGAACTCCCGCGAGTCGTTCCTGTGGATCAGGAACAGGTCGGCGGCGATGACGGCGAGGATGCCTGCGATGGTCAGGCCCCACACCATGGGTGTAACGGTCAACGTGAACACCTCCAGCGGACACGAACGAGCGCTGGAGGTCTCTCCCGCCCTGAGAGCGATGCGGGCCACGGAACCCGGGCCGGTACGGACCGACCGTATTGACGAGAACCGTGCGCGGGGATACTCCCCTCCAATTGCCTACTCCAACGCGGGCCGGTGCGGGGGCGTTCCCTGGTCCGCCGCAATTTTCCGGCCCGGTTCCGAACCATGTCCCCGGTTGGCGCATCCAAGGCTCAGCGCCGGGTGTCGGTCAGCTCCCGGTAGACGCCCGCGAGCTGGTCGACGGCGTCGTCCTCGCCGGGCAGCAGCGCCGACCGCTCGGCGGCGGCCGAGCCGAGCCGCGCGGCGAGCGACGGGTCGTCCAGGACGCGGCTCACCGCCCGCTCCAGCGCCTCCGCGTCGCCCGGCGGCACCAGCAGGGCCGCGTCGCTCTCCGGCCCGTGCAGCAGCGCGTCCCCGGCGGGCCGCCCCGCCCCGACCATGCCCGGGATGCCGCCGACACGGGTCGCCACCAGCGGCCTGCCGGCCCGCAGGATCTCCTGGACGATCAGCGGCTGCCCCTCCCACACGCTCGGCAGCACCGCCACGTCGCACGCGGCCAGCAGGCCGGGGACGTCCGAGCGGTGGCCGAGCAGCCGGACGGGCAGGTCCTCGGCCTCGATCCGGGCGCGCAGCTCGTCCTCCAGCGGGCCGCCGCCGGCGATCGCGACGAGCGGCGGCGGGGTGCGCGCCGCCCAGACCGCGGCGGCGTCCAGCAGCGTGGGCAGGCCCTTCTGCGCGGCGAGCCGCCCCACCGTGAGGAGCAGCGGCCGCTCCCCCGCGCCGAGCTCGGCCCGCAGGTCGGCGCGGACGGCCGGGCCCGGCTGCTCCCGGGGCGCCGGGGCGGGCACGATCGCGTGCCCCACCGACCGGGCGCCGAGGGCGCGCATCCGCTCCTCCAGGTCGGGCGAGACGCCGAGGACGCGCGCGGCCCCGCGGGCCACGACGCGTTCCAGCGCCCCGTACACCGCGGCCGTCCGGCCGCCGGCGATCACGGCGTTGTGCAGGGTGACGACCAGCGGCGCGCCGCCCCGGGAGAACCGCAGCGGCCCCGGCGCGACCCGCGCGCCCGCCGCCACCGCGAGCGCGCCCGCCCGCAGCCCGTGCGCGTGCACGACGTCGGCGCCGCGCAGCAGCGACCGCAGCCGCGCCACGGCCCGCGCGTCGCGCACCGGGCGCGGCCGGTCGGCGAAGTCGACGGCCGCGAAGCGGACGCCGCCGCCGCCGAACCCGAACTGCTCCTCGGTTCGCGGCGGCCCGCACACGAGCACGCGGGCGCCGCGCCCGGCGAGCCCGGCCGCGACGGACCGGACGTGCCGCCCGACGCCGCCCGCGCTGGTGCCGAGGACGAGCGCGACGCGCAGCCCGTCCAGGTCCCGGTTGTCAGCCATTGCGTGTCACCTTCCGGGTGAGGACGGCGCGCAGGTCGCGCCCGTCGAGCACGAAAGCGATGATCAGGAACACCCCGCCGGCGACCAGCGCGGCGAGCGCCCCGGTCCCGACGTTGCGCAGCTCCCCGGCCGGCCCGGTGCCGCCGGGGCCGAGCAGCGCGGCGACCGCGTACCCGGCGCCGCCGCCCGCCGCGCCGCCGAGCACCCCGGCCGCGACCGCGCGCGGCAGGCCCTGCGCCGCCGCGGCGCCGCGGGCGCGCACGAGCGTGCCGAGCAGCAGCACGCCCGCGACGGTCATCCCGGCGGCGTTGCCGATGCCGAGGGCCGCGACGACCCACTGCCGGTCGACCGACATCACCAGCGCGACGTCGGCGCCCATCACGACCGCCCAGCCCGCGACGATCGCCGCCGCGCCCATCCTGCCCCGGTGGCACGCGAACAGGACGCGCTGGAGATGGGCGACGAGCCCGTACCCGAGCAGGCCGGGCGCGAACGCGAGCACCGCCCGCGACAGCACCTCCTGCTGGTCGGGATGGCCGGGGTTGAACACCGCCGCGATCGGGACGGCGACGGCGGCGAGCGCGGCGGCGCCCGCGCACGACACCAGGATCACCGCGCGGGTCGTGGACGCGGTGACCTGGTCGAACCGCTCCTGGTCCCCGGCGCTCATCCGGGCCGACAGCAGCGGGAACGCGCTGGTCGCGATCGGCACGGCCAGGATCGCCCACGGCAGCAGGTAGATCGCCCACGCGTACTGGTAGTTGGCGAGCGCGCCGCCCGTCCCCTCGTAGCTGAGCCGGACGACCAGCAGCGCCGACAGCTGCTGCGCCGCGACCGTGGCGAGGCCGGCCAGCGCGAGCCGCCGCACCCGGCGCGCCACCCCGTCCGGGAAGCGCAGCGTGGGGCGCAGGCCGAGCCGCAGCCGCCACGCCGCGATCCCGGCGGTCGCCGCCATCGCGACGCCGCCGAGCGTCGTCCCGACCGACAGCGTCAGCTCCGCGTCCAGCGGCAGGCCGGCGAGGTCGTTCTCGAAGCCGCGGCCGAGCGGCGCGTAGGCGGCGTAGGCGGCGATCACCACCAGGCTCGACATGAGCGGCGCCAGCGCGGGCGCGACGAACCTGCGGTGCGACTGCAGCAGCCCGTACAGGACGACCGCCATCCCGTACATCACCATCTGCGCCGACATGATCGCGAGCATGGTGGAGCCGACGTCGACGATGTCGCCGCGCGAGCAGCCCTGCAGGTCGCCGCCGACCAGCGCCTCCATGATCGGGCGGGCGCCGAGCGCCATCAGCGCCGACAGCGGCACCATCAGCAGCACGATCCAGGTGAGCAGCGCCGACCCGATCCGGCGGACCTGCTCGCGGTCGCCGCGCTCGGCGGGCCCGGCGAGCACCGGCACGACCATGCTGGCGAGCGCGCCGCCCGCGACGATCTCGTAGACGATGCTGGGGAACTGCGTCGAGGTGAAGTACGCCTGGCTCAGGCAGGACGTGGTGACCGTCTGGGAGAAGGCGTAGGTGCGCCCGAAGCCGGCCAGCCGCGACAGGACGGTGATGACCGCGATGACGACCGCGGCGCCCGCCAGGCCGCCGGTCAGCCGGCGCACGGCCGGGGACCGCCGGGCCGGCGGGGGCGTTTCGGGAGGGGTCACGCGCGTGGCTGCTCCGCGGGGGCCGTTCCGCCGCGCCTAGGCCGGGCCCGCGGCGACGCCGCCGCCCACCGGACCGCCGCCCGCTCGGCCCTCGCCCACCGGGCCGCCGCCGGACACGCTCTCGCCCACCGGGCCACTGCCCGCCTGCCCGCCGCCGGACACGGCCTCGCCCGCTGCCCCGGCCGGCGGCGGCACGGCCGGGCGGAACGCGTCGTCCCCGTCCGCCTTCCCGGCGTCGTCCGCCCTGCCGGCGGGGACGGGGACGGCGGCCGGCCGGCGGCCGAGCATGTCGATCCGGTTCAGCACCGGGTTGCCCGCGATCACCTTGGTGAAGCTGACGACCTCGCTGGCGGCGTTCAGCCCGGCGAGCCCGGCCAGTACGGCGAGCCGCGGCCGCCGCCCGAGCCGGGTCGCGGCGAGGCCGAGCAGCGCGCCGAGCGCGTTGGCGCCGGTGTCGCCGAGCATCGCGCGCTCGCCGAGGTCCTCGGGCAGCAGCGCGGCGGCGGCGCCGAGCGGCGCCGCGACGGCGGCCGGGCCGGACCGGGTCAGCGCCAGCGGGGCGCCGGTGATCAGCCCCACCTTGATCGCCCGCCCGGGGCGCAGGTCGAACAGGTTCATCAGGTTCGCGGACCCGGCGATGATCGCGCCGTCGACGAGCGCGTCGAATGCGCGGCCGGTCCGGGTGGGGGCGGGCGACCCGGCGACCGCGGCGGCGGCCAGCCCGGTCGCGCCGATGCCGAGGATCTTCACCGCGCCGCTGGTGACCTCGCCGCGGGCGAGCGCGGTGAGGTGGCCCTTGAAGCCGCGGGACGCACCCGACCCCGCGAGGTCGTCGTACCCGCCGAGGACGCCGGATCCGGCGCCCGCGAGCAGCGCGGCGGCGCGCATCCGGCCGGTGCCGCCGGGGGCGAGCAGCCCGGCCGCGGCGGCGCCCGCGACGAACGCGGGGCCCTCCAGCAGCGTCACCGGCTCGCCGCGGTGGTTGGTGCGGCCCCAGACGTCCTCGCCCGGCAGGCCGTTCAGCCCGGGGGGCCGCCGGGTCAGCGCGGCGTAGGCGGCGCGCGCCGCCACCGCGCCGAGGGCGGTGCCCGCCGCGAGCCGCGCGCCCCTCGCGATGCCTCGTCCCATCAGGTCACCCGTTCTTCCCCGCCGTGGGCGCGGGCGAGGGCAGGTAGCCGCTCACGCCGGCGCCCGTCCCGTACTGCCCGGACTTGCCGCCGATCTCCTTCTGCAGCGCCAGGATCGCCACGACCTGCCCGGACGGGGTGTCCACCACGTCCACGGTGGAGACCGAGTCGCCGGCGTCGGAGTCGCGCAGCGCCGCGATCAGCCCGCCCTCCTGCGCGGAGTTCGGCGGGCCACCGACGACGGTACCGCGCCCGGCGGCGTCGAGGGCGGCGGCCAGCGAGATCAGCGCCTTGTTGTCGGCGTCGCCGCCGTCGTAGGCGTAGGCGGCGGCGGGCGCGACCATGACGGCGAGCGTCGCGTGCTGGCCCGGCTTGCCGCTGGTGGTGACGTACCCGGCCTCCTTGAAGCCGTTGAGGACGGCGCCGCCGACGGCGTCCTCCCGGCCGGACTTGCCGGGGTCCTTGGTGACGAGGGCGTTCGCCAGCACCGCGCCCGCCTTGTCGTAGGGGCTCGCGTCGGCGGGGAACGCCACGTCGTCGGCCTTCAGCTGGGTGGACAGCTCGTCGACGGTCGTCTGCTGGTCGTCGTCCAGGAGCTTCTTCTGGATCGTGACGCGGCCGGTGACGGCGGCGCCCGCGTCCTTCGCCAGCTCGCTGACCTGCTCGATGCTGTCGTTGCCGGCGCCGGGAGTCTCGACCAGCACGACCGACTGGCCCTTCAGCCGGTTCGCGACGATCTGCGGCGACAGCACCTGGGTGAACTGCTCCTGGCCGTCCACGCGGTGCTGCAGGTCGCGCTGCGCCAGCCGGGCCTGCTGGGCGGTCTTGGCCGCCGAGCCGGCCTGCTGGCGCAGCGTGTCGCTGACCGAGTCCGACAGGGTGGTGGAGCCGAGCACGATGCCGAGCGCCAGCGCGAGGAAGATCGCGACGATGGAGACGAGGTGGTAACGGAAATCGATCACGTGAAGAGTCCGGTCAGCCAGAAGACGAAGGCGTGCCAGCGGTCGGCGATCAGGGGACTGATGACGTCCCCCGCCGGTGACATGGCGACGGCGGTGACGATGGCGATGAACGCGCCGAGGACGAGGAACAGCAGCGACCAGGTGGAGATGCGGCTGCGGTAGAGCCTGCTGACGCCCTTGGCGTCGACGAGCTTACTGCCCACCCGGAGCCGGGTGAGGAACGTGCTGGCCATGCCGGCCCGGCCCTTGTCGAGGAACTCCACCATGTTGGCGTGCGTGCCGACCGCGACGATCAGGGTGGCGCCCTTGTCGTCGGCGAGCAGCATCGCGATGTCCTCGCTGGTGGCGGTGGCCGGGAAGACGACGGCCTCCTGCCCGAGCTCGTGGACGCGCTTCAGGCCCGGCGCGCGGCCGTCCCGGTAGGCGTGCACGACGATCTCCGCGCCGCAGGTGAGCGCGTCGTCGGACACCGAGTCCATGTCGCCGACGATCATGTCGGGGCGGTAGCCGGCCTCCAGCAGCGCGTCGGCGCCGCCGTCCACCCCGATCAGCACCGGGCGGTACTCGCGGATGTAGGGCCGCAGGGTCGCGATGTCCTCGCGGTAGTGGTAGCCGCGGACGACGATGAGCGCGTGCCGGCCGCCGATCCGGGTGCTGACGTCGGGGACGCCGACGCCGTCGATGAGCAGGTCGCGCTCGCGCTTGACGTACTCCATCGTGTTGGCGACGAACGCCTCGAGCTGGGACGCGAGCCCCGCCTTGGCCTCGGTCAGCGCCGTCTCGACGGTCCCGGCGGTCTGCTCGGTGCCCTTGGCGACGACGTCCTCGCCGCGGTGCACGGCGGGGCCCTCGACGCGGACCTGCTCGCCCTCGCGCAGCTTGGTGAAGATCTCCGGGCCGACGTCGTCCACCAGCGGGATGCCCGCCTCGATGAGGATCTGCGGGCCGAGGTTCGGGTACCGCCCGGAGATGCTCGGCGCCACGTTCACCACGGCGCCGACCTCGCAGGACACCAGCGCCTCGGCGCTGACGCGGTCGAGGTCGACGTGGTCGATCACCGCGACGTCGCCGGGCTGCAGCCGCTTGGTCAGGTCCTTGGTGCGCCGGTCGAGCCGGGCGGTGGCGGTGACCCCGGACCGGCCGTCGTCGCGGCCGCGGCCGAGCGCGCGGACGCGCCGCGGCAGCTTCAGGGCGGGCCGGGCGCCGCGCCCGGTGACCGGCCCGGCGGCGGGACCGCCGACCGGCTCGGTGGCCGGCTCGCCGGTCGGCCGGGTGGCCCGTTCGCCGGGCGGCCCGGTGGCCGGTTCGCCGGACGGCCCGGCGGTCGGCTCCGTGGTCGGCTCGGCTGCGCCGGGATCGGTGGTGGGTGACGGGTCGTTCATCACCGACCATCCTGCCAGAGCGCCGAAGTGAACGCCGGAAAGCACGACTGTCCAGGCGTGTCCATTCGCGTACCGTCTGTAATTATTGGCCTGGTTGCCGTTCTTCGGCGGCCATCGCGAGGAGTTCCTCCGCGTGGGCGCGGCCGAGCTCGGAGTCCTCCAGGCCGGCCAGCATCCGCGACAGCTCGCGGACCCGCGCGTCCCGGTCGAGGGCGGTGACGCCGCTGCTGGTCACGGTGCCGTCGTCGGACTTCTCCACCAGCAGGTGCTGGTCGGCGAACGCCGCGACCTGCGGCAGGTGCGTGACGACGATCACCTGGGCGTTGCGGGCCAGCCGCGCCAGCCGCCGCCCGATCTCCACCGCGGCCTTGCCGCCGACGCCGGCGTCGACCTCGTCGAACACAAAGGTCGGGACGGGGTCGGCGCCCGCGAACACGACCTCGATCGCCAGCATCACCCGGGACAGCTCGCCGCCGGACGCGCCCTTGTGCAGCGGCAGCGGCGGCGACCCGGGGTGCGGCGCGAGCCGCACCTCCACCTCGTCGACGCCGTGCGGCCCGTAGTCGCCGGCCGGGTTCACGGTGACCGAGACGCGGGCGTGCGGCATCGCCAGGGCCGTCAGCTCCTCGGTGACGGCGCCGGAGAACCGCTCGGCGGCGCGGCTGCGGACCGCGGTCAGCTCGGCCGCCTCGGCGGCGAGCCGCTCGGTCAGCTCGGCGTGCTCGGCGCGCAGCTCGTCGATGCGGTCGTCGTCGCCCTCCAGCTCGGTGAGGCGGGCCGCGGCCGTCCGCGCCCACTCCAGGACCTGCGCGGCCGTCCCCTCCGCGCCGCCGTACTTGCGGGTCAGCGCGGTCACCTCGGCGCGCCGCTCCTGGACGGCGGCGAGCCGCGCCGGGTCGGCGTCCACCGACTCGGCGTAGGACGCGAGGTCGGTGCCGACATCGGAGACGAGGTAGCCGGCCTCGGTGAGCCGGTCGGCGAGCCCGGCCAGCTCCGGGTCGTGGTCGCGGACGGCGTCCAGGGCGTTGCGGGCCTGCCCGAGCAGGCTCGTCACGTTCGCCGCCTCGAACGCGGCGGCCGGGTCGCCGAGCAGCGCCTCGTGCGCGGTGTCGGCGGCGCCGTGCAGCGCGTCGGCGTGGCCGAGCCGCTCCTCCTCGGCGGCGAGCTCGGCGTCCTCGCCGTCCTTGGGGTCGGCCTTCTCGATCTCCGCCAGGCCGAAGCGGAGCACGTCGGCCTCCTGGGACCGCTCGCGCGCCCGCGTCGTCAGCTCCTCCAGCAGCGCCGTGACCTGCCGGTGCCGCTGGTAGGCCTTGGTGTAGGCGCGCATCGGCTTGGTCAGCGCGCCGCCCGCGTACCGGTCGAGCGCGGCGCGCTGCCGCCCGGCCTGCAGCAGCCGCTGCTGGTCGGACTGGCCGTGCACGGCGACCAGGTCGTCGGCCAGGGTGATCAGCACGCTCACCGGGACGGACCGGCCGCCGAGGAACGCGCGGGAGCGGCCCTCCGCCGACACCGACCGGCTGATGATCAGCGCGCCGTCGTCCAGCTCGCCGCCGGCCTCCTCGACCCGCTCCACCGCGCGGCCGCCCGGATCGACGGCGATCCGGCCCTCGACCGTGGCGCGGCCCGCGCCCGGCCGGACCCGCTGCGGGTCGGCGCGGCCGCCGAACAGCAGCCCGAGGCTGGTGACCACCATGGTCTTGCCCGCCCCGGTCTCCCCGGTCACCACGTTGAAACCGGGCGACAGATCGAGCACGGCCTCGTCGATCACCCCGAGGCCCTGGATCCGCACCTCATCGACCATCGGTCGCACCGGCGTCACAACCCTCCGCAAAAGAACCCCGATCGGCGCCTGTGGAGATTATCCTCTCTGCCCGCCCGCCGCTCCCCCCGCCGATTCGCCGGGACCGCCGTCCGGCGCGGATCCCGGCTCCGGGCACCCGGCGATGCCGCCGGCCCCCGGAGCGTCCCCGACCTGCGAGTCCCCCAGCGGCGGGGACGGCCGGGACGGCTGCCTGACCCGTCCGCGCCAGCCCGTCACGGGCAGCCCGAACTTGGTGACCAGCCGGTCGGTGAACGGGGTGAGGTGCAGCCGCGCGAGCCGCACCGGGTGCGCGCCGCGGCGCACCTCCACCCGCGCGCCCGGCGGCAGGTCGAGGGTGCGGCGCCCATCGCACCACAGCACGGCGCGGGGCGTGCCCGGCAGCACCTCCACCGCCACCGACGAGCGCGGCGACACCACCAGCGGGCGGGCGAACAGCGAGTGCGCGCTGATCGGCACGACGAGCATCGCCTCCACCTCCGGCCACACCACGGGCCCGCCGGCGGAGAACGCGTACGCGGTGGAGCCGGTCGGTGTGGCGCACACCACCCCGTCGCAGCCCCAGTTCGACAGGGGCCGCCCGTCGATCTCGGCGACGACCTCCAGCATCCGCTCCCGCTCGGCCTTCTCGATGCTCGCCTCGTTCAGCGCCCACGTCGTCCCGAGCACGGTGCCGTTGCGGCGCGCGGTGACGTCCACGGTCATCCGCTCCTCGACCTCGTAGCGGCGGTCGCAGACCCGGTCGACGGTGGCGGCGAGGTCCTCCCGCTCGGCCTCGGCGAGGAACCCGACGTGGCCGAGGTTCACGCCGAGCAGCGGGGCCCCGGACGGGCGGGTCAGGTCGGCGGCGCGCAGCAGCGTCCCGTCGCCGCCGAGGACCATGACGACCTCGGCGTCGTCGGCGGCCGCCGGGGTGCTCGGCATGACCTGCACGCCCGCGCAGCCGATCATCGCGGCCTCGTCCTCCAGGACCCGGATCCGGATCCCGGCCTCGCTGAGCCGCGCGATGACCAACTGCGCGCTGCGGACGGCCTCCGGCCGACCGGTGTGCGTCACGACCAGCACCGACCTTGTGCTCATGCTCTCGCCCCACTCCCCGCCGCGCTCCGGCGTACGGACGTCTGGACGAACGTCCCCGGTGCGGACGTTCCCGGTTCGGACGCTCTCTGTACGTTCCGGAGACCCGCTCCGTTCGCAGGCTCGCCGATCACCGCGGGCCCTCCTCGATCGCCTTCGCCAGGGCCTCGTCATCGAGCGGCGGGGCACCTGCCCGCAGCCACAAGAAGTACTCCACGTTCCCCGACGGCCCCGGCAGCGGGCTCGCCGCCACCCCGCGGACGCCCAGCCCGAGCGTCGCCGCGTGCCCGGCCACGCCCCGCACGGCCTCCGCGCGCAGTTCCGGGTCGCGCACGACGCCTCCGGCGCCGACCCGGTCCCTGCCGACCTCGAACTGGGGCTTGACCATGACCGCGTAGTCGGCGCCGGGGGCGACGCACGCCCGCACCGGCCCGAGCACGAGCTTCAGCGAGATGAACGACAGGTCGCCGACGACGAGATCGGGCGGCGGGTCGCCGAGCGCGCCCGGCCGCAGCTCGCGGATGTTGACCCGCTCCATCACGGTGACCCGCTCGTCGGTCCGCAGCGACCAGGCGATCTGCCCGTAGCCGACGTCGACCGCGTAGACGTGCGCGGCGCCCGCGCGCAGCAGGACGTCGGTGAACCCGCCGGTGGAGGCGCCGGCGTCCAGGCAGGTGCGCCCCTTGACCTCCAGGCCGGTGAACGCCTCCAGCGCGCCCGCGAGCTTGTGCCCGCCGCGCGAGACGTAGTCGGGCCCGCCGGCGGCCTCCTCGACGAGGATCGCGGCCCCGGCCTCGACCTGCGTCGCGGCCTTCGCCGCCCGCTGCCCGCCGACCCGCACCCGCCCGTCGGCGATGAGCTGCCCGGCGTGCTCGCGCGACCGCGCGAGCCTGCGCCGCACGAGTTCGGCGTCCAGCCTCCGCCTGGTGCTCACGGGCGGGGGCGGACCGTGTCGGGGAAGGCGGGGCGCGGCGGCCGCGGCGGCTGCGGCGGCCCGGCCGGCTCGTCCTGCCCGGCGGACGCGAGCAGCTCCTGGAGGCGCCGGTGGACGTCCTCGAAGATCTCCACGTGCTCGTGCACGGGCCGCCCGCCGAGGCCGCCGAGCGGCGCCACGGCGGCGTCCACGCGCGGGTCGCCGGTCGGCTCGGGCGGCGGCGCGGCCGGGAACTGCGGCTCGGGCTCGGGCGCCGGCGGCACGACGGCGTGCGCCGCACCCTCGGCCGGGGCCTCCGGCACCGCCTCCGCGCCCTCGTCGGACATCACGTCTGCCTCCCAATCGGCCCCGGGGCGCCCGTGCCGAGTCGCCTCCACCTCACCCCGAACGCTACCGTCCCTACCCGACATCGTTGCCGGGCGAAGGGGGAACTGCCTGATCATGGCGAACGAGGAGGACTGCCGTGCGGCGCTGGAGCGGGTCGCGGCCCGGCTGGCGGAGGTGGACGCCGACCGGCTCGCCGCGCACGTCGTCGAGCGGACGATCAGCTGCCGCATCCCCGACCTCGGGCTGGCCTTCCGGTCCCGGCTCCACGGGGGCGGTCTCGACCCGTTCGAGCCCGACGGCGACCCCGGCTCCGCGCAGGTGCGGCTGACCGTGGACAGCGACGACCTCGTCGCGATGGCGCACGACGAGCTGCACCCGGCCAAGGCGTGGGCGGCCGGCCGCGTCAAGATCGAGGCGAGCATCTTCGACCTGCTGCGCCTGCGGAAGCTGCTCTAGAGCGGCAGGCCCTCCAGTGCCTCGGTGAAGGCTTCGGCGGGCGGCGGCTCCTCGGTCTCCCAGGCGGCGGACGCGAGGGCGCGCAGGCCGTCGTAGGGGTCGCCGGAACCGGTGAGGGCGAACGCCTCGCCGGTGCGGCGGGCCATCCAGCCCCGGCAGGTGTGCCCGCCGTCCGCGCGGACGGTCTCGGGATGCGGGACGAGCAGCCCGGTCAGGTCGGCGGCCAGGTAGCTGGGGCGGCGGTTCGGCGGGGCGGTGAGCACCTGCAGGGGGTCGGTGACCCCGGTGAAGACCAGCAGGCTGTCGGCGCCGCCGTTGCGGGCGCCCTCGATGTCGGTGTCCAGGCGGTCGCCCACGACGAGGGGGCGCCGCGCGCCGGTGCGCAGGATCGACTCCTGGTGCAGGGGCCGTTCGGGCTTGCCGGTGACGATCGGCTCGACGCCCGTCGCGGCGCTGATCACCCGGAGCAGCGCCCCGTTGCCGGGATGCGGTGGCCCGTCGCCGCCGGGGATGGTCAGGTCGCCGTTGGAGCCGACGAACAGGGCGCCCATGCCGACGGCCTGCGCCCCCTCCGAGAGCGCCCCGTAGGTGAGGCCGGGGTGGTAGCCCTGCGCGACGGCGGGGGGCCGTCCCGCCGCCGTCGACACGGGGCGCAGACCGTGCTGGTAGAGGGCGTGGCGCAGGCCCATGCCGCCGACCACGAGCACCTCCGAGCCCGCGGGCAGCCGCTCGGCGAGCAGCCGCGCGGCGGCCTGCGCGGAGGTCACCACGTCCGCCGGGTCGGCGGGGACGCCGACCTCGGTGAGCAGCGCCGCGACGGCCGACGGGGTGCGGGAGGCGTTGTTGGTCACGAACGCGAGCCGCTGCCCGGCGGCGCGGGCCTTGGCGAGCGAGTCCGCCGCCGCCGGGACGGGCCTGCGGCCGACGTAGACGACCCCGTCGAGGTCGAGCAGGGCGACATCGTACGCCTCGCTCAGGGGACGGTCGCTGCCTTTCATCGCGCTCCTCATGCGTGCGATCGTACGGGGGTTGTTACCGGCGGGTAGGACCGGGTCGGCGGCGCGCCGCGAGGGTGGCCCTGGCCTGCCGCAGCGCCTTGGCGTAGTCCTGGTTGTCGGGGCGCATGGCGGTGGCGAGCGCGAGTTGCTCGACGGCGCCCTCGAAGTCGCCGAGCCGGCTGAGCGACAGCCCGAGCCCGAACCGCGCGTAGTCCTCGGCGGGCTCCTCCTCGACGATCCGGCGGAAGCTCGCCGCCGCCGCGCCGAACCGGCGGGCGCCGAACTGGGCGCGGGCGAGCGCCTCCCGGATGCTGTGCGACCCCGGCTCGGCCTCGGCCGCCCTGGTCAGCAGCTGGAGCGCGGCGGCGGCACTGCCCGACCGCAGCAGCTCCAGGCCGCGCGTGTACCACTCGTAGACCCCGCCCTCCGGCGAGGCCGCGCGCTCCCCCGGGGCGTCGCCCGGGTCGCCGGCGTCGCCGCCGGTCGGGGAATCCTCCGGCCGCCCAGGCCCTTGACCACTCATATGGACCTCCCCTCGGATCAGTACGACCGTACCCGCCGGGGCGCCGCACGCCTCCCGGTGAATACCATGCCCAGCGTGGACGACGACCTCTCCTCCGGCCTCGCGCCGGAGGAGTTCAGCGCCCGGATCTTCGGGACGGCGGGGCCGCGCACGGGCGCGGGCCTGGCGCTGGCCCCGTTCCGCGGCGTCCGGTTCGTCCCCGAGGTGGCCGGCGACCCGGCGGCGGTGACCATGCCGCCCTACGACCTGATCGACGAGGCCGCGGCGCTGCGGCTGCTGGCGGGCGGCGGGCACAACATCGTCCGGCTCAACCTGCCGCGCGCCGCCGGGGAGAGCTACGCCGCGGCGGGCGAGCGGCTCCGCCGCTGGCTGGACGAGGGCGCGCTCGCCGTCGACCCGGACCCGGCCCTGTACGTCTACGAGGCGTCCCGCGGCGGCACGGTCCTGCAGCGCGGCCTCATCGGCGGGCTGGGCCTGCGCGCGGAGGCCGACGGGGTCGTGCTGCCGCACGAGAACGTCTTCCCCGGCCCGGTCCGCGACCGGCTCGCGCTGATGACGGCCGCGAACGCCAACCTGGAACCGATCTTCCTGGTGTACGAGGGCGGCGGCGGCGCGGCCCGCGTCGTCGACGACGCCGCCTCGTCCGCGCCGCTCGTGGAGTTCGACGCCGACGACGGGCTGACGCACCGGCTGTGGCGCGTCACCGACCCCACCGCGCACGCGCGCGTCGCCGCCGACCTGCGCGACAAGCGGGCCCTCATCGCCGACGGCCACCACCGCTACGCCACCTACCGCGCCCTCCAGGCGCGCCGCCACGCGGCCGGAGACGGTCCCGGACCCTGGGACGAGGGACTGGCGCTCCTGGTCGACTCGACGCGCTACCCGCCGCATCTGGGCGCGATCCACCGGGTCCTGCCCGGCCTGCGCCCCGACGACGCGGTGGAGCGGGCGCGCAAGGCGTTCCGCGTCACCGAGTTCCCGGACGAGGCGTCCGCCATCGAAGCGCTCGCCGATGCGCATGGGCCCGCGTTCCTCCTCGGCGGGGGCGACGCCCTGCACCTCCTCACCGACCCCGACGAGGACGCGATCGCGCGCTGCAGGCCTTCCGGGCACTCCACGCGCTGGAGCAGGCTCGACACCGCCGTCCTGGACTACCTCCTCATCGGCGCCCTGTGGAACGTCCCGGAGAACGAGGAGGCCATCGAGGTGGTGCACGACGACCCGTCCGCCGCAATCGGACGCGCCCGGCGCACGGGCGGCACGGCGGTCGTCCTGAACCCGCTCAAGGTCGCGGACGTGCTCGCCATCGCGGGCGAGGGCGAGCGGGTGCCGCGCAAGTCGACCTCGTTCGGGCCCAAGCCGCGCACCGGCCTCGTCCTGCGGCTTCTCGACCCGGACGACCCCGAGGGTCCATGATCGGAGGATGGACACCGCGACCACGATCACACCGCTCGGCGGGGACGTCTACGAGATCGACACCCGGATGGCCGGCTACAGCGGCATCACCGCCGGATACCTGATCCTGGCCGACCGGCCATGCCTGGTGGAGCCCGGCACGTCCGGCTCGGCGCCCGTGGTGCAGGCGGCGCTGCGGGAACTGGGCATCGGGGCGGACGACCTGGCGACCGTGGTGGTGACCCACATCCACCTCGACCACGCGGGCGGCGTCGGCGACATCGCGCAGATGTACCCGGGGGCGGAGGTCGTCGTCCACGAGAAGGGCGCGCGGCACCTGGCCGACCCGGCGCGGCTCATGCGCAGCGCCCGCATGGTGTACGGGGACAGCCTCGACACCTTGTTCGGGGAACTGAAGCCGACGGACGCGTCCCGGATCCGTGCCGTCGAGGACACCGGCGTCATCGACCTCGGCGGCGGGCGGCGGCTGGAGTCGCACTACTCCCCCGGCCACGCCAAGCACCATGTCGGGCTGATGGACTCCCACACCGGCGACCTGTACGTGGGCGACGCCGCCGGCATCTACATCCCGGAGACGGCGGACGTGAAGCCCGCGACACCGCCGCCCGACTTCGACCTGGACACGGCGCTGGAGTCCCTCGGCAAGTTCCGGTCGCTCGGCCCGCAGCGGCTGCTGTTCGCGCACTACGGGCCCGTCAGCGAGGTGGACGGCACGCTCGAACGGTCGGCAGAGGAACTGCGCGTCTGGGTGGACGCCGTCCAGGACGCCAAGGACCAGGACCTCGACCTCGACCACGCCGTCGCCATGGTCGTGGACCACACCAGGCACCGCTACGCCATCATGGCCGACGACGTCGACCCCGCCCTGGTCGCCAAGTACGAGGTGCTGAACAGCGCCGAGAGCAACGTCACGGGCATCCTGCACGCGTTGAGCAGGCACGCGTGAGCTCGTTGTGTCAGCGGCGGAACGGGCCGGTGACCTCGAACGTGTAGCCGTCCGTCCCGGCGATGAACCCGCTCTTGCCACGCTGGGACGAGAAGTACAGGCGCCCGCCGTCCGGGCTGAACGCGCAACCGGTGATCTCCGACTCGTCGTGGCCCAGGACGCGCAGGAACGGTGTCACGATCCCGTCCGTGGTGATGAGGTTGATCTCCATGTTGTCGCCGTCCTCGGCGACGTACAGCTCACCGGCCGCCGTGGCGGTCACCGCGTCGACGCCGTGCAGGGGCGCTTCGCCGCCGGTGACGAGGTCGTCGTCATAGGCGATGTCCAGCCGTTCGCCGGCCGCGTCATAGGCCCACACGCGGTTGTCGCCCTTGGTGGTGAAGTAGCAGACGCCGTGCGTGTAGTAGCAGCCTTCGCCGCCGTCAAAGCGCATGGCGTCCGCGACCTGCTCACGGGTCGGCGTCAGCCAGAACCGCGGGCTCGGCACCTTCGCCCACCGGACGGGCCCCGTCCCGGAGCCGACCAGGACTTCGAGCGTCCCCGACGACAGGTCGCCCCACGTCTTCGGCCGGAACCGGTAGAAGCAGCCGTCGCCCTGGTCCTCGGTCAGGTAGACGACCTCGCGTTCGGGGTCGGACGCGGCGGCCTCGTGCTTGAACCTGCCCATCGCCGGACGCGGCACCGCCGCGTTCCGCCCCCGCGGATCCGTCTCGTAGACGAGCCCGAAGTCGTGCTCCTCGCACGACAGCCACGTGTTCCACGGCGTCGCCCCGCCGGAGCAGTTCAACGTCGTGCCGTTCAGGATCCGGTACGCGGACGTCACCTTCCCGGACGCGTCGAACCGCATGGCGGACACGCCGCCGACGACGGGGACCTCCGAATTGCTGACGTAGATCCAGCCGTCGCCGTCGGGGAAGCAGGCACCGCCGTCGGGCGCGGGATGCCAGGTGTACCCGGTCCCCTCCACGCGCTGCAGCGACCGCGCCACGACACGGCTCGTGAACCCGTCCGGCAGCTGCAGCCCGTTGCCGTCCACGGCCTTCAGCGGGCCGTACGGGCTCGGGCCTGGCTGCGCGGGCCCCGCGGCGAAAGCCTGCTGCCACAGGGCTCCGGAGAACACGGCCGTGCCGCCGGCGACGGCGGTGGCGCGCAGGAACATACGTCGGTCCAGGGACATGACTCTCCTAAGGAGTCGATCACCGCCGGACTGATCCGGCGGCCCCCGAACAGCGCGGTCCCGTGAATATCCGGGAAACCTACCCGCCAGTCAAGTACCGGTGGTCAATCCCCTGCCGGGGGCCGCTCCTCGCCGTCCGCCGGCTTCGGCTCCAGGAACACCGCCGGGGCCTGCGGAGCGTCCTCCTCGGACGCCTCCAGCACCTCGGGCTCGGCGGGCATGAACGCGATGTCGGTGGCCGCCGCGGGCTCCGCCGACACCTCGTCCCCAGCAGGACCACCGTCCCCGACGTCCTCCCCGCCGTCGGCACCGCTCTCGCCGCCGCGATCCTCATCGCCGCGATCCTCGTCGATGGGGGCCTCGTCGATGGGGGCCTCGTCGATGGGCGCCTCGACGGTGGGCGCCTCGACGGTGGGCGCCTCGACGGTGGGCGCCTCGACGGTGGGCGCCTCGACGGTGGGCGCCTCGACGGTGGGCGCCTCGACGCCGCGATCCTCGTCGATGGGAGCATCCTCGATGGGAGCTTCATCCGTCGGAGCTTCATCAATGGGGGCTCCGTCGGTGATCTCGACCCCTTCGTCCTCCTCTTCCTCGGTGTCAAGGATGTGGAGTCCCTCGATTTCGGCGTACCGCTCGGCGGCGTCCGTATCGCCGTCCCGGTCGGCCGCCGCCGCGCGCGCGAACCAGTCGCCGGCCTCGTCGTCGCGTCCCGCCTCCGCGAGCGCGTCCGCGTAGGCGTAGAACAGCCGCATCGACCAGGGCCGGAGCCGCCGGTCCCGCAGTTCGGGGATCTGGAGGGTGACGACGGCCGCGTCGTACTGCCCCATGTCGCGGCGCACGCCCGACTCCACGATGCGCAACTCGACGCGTCCGCCCTGGTCGAGCCTCTCCGCCTCCGGCGACTTGATCAGGTCGAGGGCGCGCTCGGGACGGCCGAGGCCGCGCTCGCAGTCGACCATCACCGGCAGGTAGGAGTCGTCGCCGGCACCGAGCCGCCGTGCGGCGCGCAGCTCGGCGAGCGCCTCCGCCCATTCGCCCGCGTGGTACGCCGCGATCCCGGCGGCCTCCCGGACGATCCCGACCCGCGACGCCAGCCGCCGCGCCGCCTTCGCGTGCTTGTAGGACTGCTCCGGCTCGTCCTCGGCCAGCCGCCCCGCCATCACCAGGTGCTGCGCCACCTTCGCCGCCAGCTCCTTCGGCAGCGTGCGGAGCTCGGCGCGCGCGTCGGCGTCCAGTTCCTCGCCGGTGACGTCGTCCGGCAGCAGCGGATCATCGTGCCTGGGACGTTCCTGCTCCTCGGTCCGCGGCCGTCTGTCCTGGCGGTCGCGCGGAGGCCCGTAGGAGCGTCCGCCCTCCTGGGGACGCTTCGGACCGCGCCCCTTGAAGGGCCTGTCCCGGTCCCCGGGACTCCCTTCACGCCTGCCCTCGAACCGTCGCCCGCCCTGGCGGTCGTCACGGTCCTTGAACCGCCGCTCCTGCGACGGCCCGTCGAACCGGCGCTCGCCCGGACGTCCGTCGTCACGGCCCGGCCGGTCGTCTCGATCCTTGAACCGCCGCTCCCGCGGCGGCCCGTCGAACCGGCGCTCGCCCTGGCCCCCACCGGGACGTCCCTCACGCCGCGGGCCACTGCCCTGGCGGGGCCCGGCGAAGCCGCCGGAACGCCCTTCCTTGCGCTCGCCGCCCTGACCGCCGAACCGACGCTCCCCGGGCTTGCCCTGTCCGCCGCGCGGACCGTCGAACCGCCGCTCACCCGGCTTGCCCTGTCCGCCGCGCGGACCGTCGAACCGCCGCTCACCCGGCTTGCCCGATCCGCCGCGCGGACCATCGAACCGGCGCTCACCAGACCGGCCACCGTGCGGGCCATCGGATCGCCGCTCACCGGGTCCGCCCTGACCGCGCTGCCCTTCGTACCGCCGCTCACCCGGCCGACCCTGGCCACCGCCCTGTCCGCCGAAGCGACGCTCACCGGGCGCGCCCTGTCCGCCGCGCTGTCCCTCGTATCGCCGCTCACCAGACCGGCCCTGACCAGCACCCTGGCCGCCGAACCGACGCTCGCCAGGCCCGCCCTGGCCGCCGCGGGAGCCTTCGTATCGCCGCTCGCCCGGCTTGCCCGGTCCGCCACCCTGGCCGCCGAACCGGCGCTCGCCGGGGCCGCCCTGACCGGTCCTGGGTCCACCGGACCGCCTATCCGCGGGCTTGTTCCCCCCGCTGCGCGGGCCCTCGAACCGGCCTTCACCGCGGTCACGGCGCGGGCCGCCGAAACGACCGTCGCGGCGGTCGTCCGGACGTCCCTCACCGGAGCCGGTACGCCGATCATCGGAACGCTTGAACGGACGGCCGGGCTTCCGGTCATCACGCTGACCGCGTGAGTCCCGGTCCTTCCAACCACCGCTCGCAGGGCGGCCGCGCCCACCTTGCGGGCCGCCGGCGCGGGGCGTACCGCCACGAGGTCCGCCGCCCTGGCCACCGCGGGCGCCGCCCCCACGACGGGGCGGCGTGTTCCGCCGCCCGTTGTCGCCCCGCCGCTCGCGGCTGTCGTCGCCCCGGCCGTCCTCTTCCGCGCTCATCACGTCCGTCACTGTTCTTGAAGGTGTTCGTGGATACTTGCAGCCTACTTTGGCAGGACCACGACATGCGTCGAGGGCCGCCCCGATAAATCGGAGCGACCCTCGACCAATTCATGTCCGGCGGCGTCCTACTCTCCCACACGGTCTCCCATGCAGTACCATCGGCGCTGAAGGGCTTAACTTCCGGGTTCGGGATGGGACCGGGTGT